>NZ_RCOE01000096.1:0-1115 GCF_004321495.1 Pseudomonas sp. Sample_10 | reverse complement strand
TCGACAAGTTCGGCAACCCGATCGAACTGTCGCCGCGCAACGTGCTGAAGAAAGTCTTGCAGCTGTACACCGACAAAGGCTGGCGGCCGATTGTCGCACCGGAAATGGAGTTCTACCTGACCCAGCGCTGTGAGGACCCGGATTTGCCGCTCAAGGCACCGATGGGCCGTTCGGGTCGTGCTGAAAGCGGTCGTCAGTCGTTCTCCATTGATGCCGCCAACGAGTTCGACCCGCTGTTCGAAGACGTCTATGACTGGTGCGAATTGCAGGGCCTGGACCTCGATACGCTGATCCACGAAGACGGCCCGGCGCAGATGGAAATCAACTTCCGCCATGGCAATGCGCTGGACCTGGCCGACCAGATCACCGTGTTCAAGCGCACCATGCGTGAAGCGGCGCTCAAGCACAACGTGGCGGCGACCTTCATGGCCAAACCGGTCGGCGACGAGCCGGGCAGCGCCATGCACATTCACCAGAGCGTGGTGGATATCGCCACCGGCCAGCCGATCTTTGCCGACGCCGATGGCAACATGAGCGAGCTGTTCCTGCACCACATCGGGGGCTTGCAGAAATACATCCCGAAAGTGCTGCCGATGTTTGCGCCGAACGTCAACTCGTTCCGCCGCTTCCTGCCGGACACCTCGGCGCCAGTGAACGTCGAATGGGGCGAAGAAAACCGCACCGTCGGCCTGCGCGTACCGACCTCCAGCCCGGACGCCATGCGCGTGGAAAACCGCTTGCCGGGCGCCGATGCCAACCCGTACCTGGCCATCGCGGCCAGCTTGTTGTGCGGTTACCTGGGCATGGTCGAGCGCGTCGAGCCGAGCGCCGCCGTCCAGGGCCGGGCTTATGAACGCCGTAACCTGCGTTTGCCGATCACCATCGAAGACGCCCTGACCAAAATGGAAGAGTGCGAAACCATCGGCCGTTACCTGGGCGACAAGTTCGTGCGCGGATACGTCGCGGTCAAACGCGCCGAGCACGAGAACTTCAAACGGGTGATCAGTTCGTGGGAGCGTGAGTTCCTGATGCTCAGCGTCTGACCAGTTCTCATGATCGTTGATCGTTCCCACGCTCTGCGTGGGAACACAGCCCGGGACGCTCCGCGTCCCTGC
>NZ_RCOE01000084.1:0-48388 GCF_004321495.1 Pseudomonas sp. Sample_10 | reverse complement strand
GTGGCCCGGCTTCGATCAGGGTGATGTGCATGTTTTCCGGTTTGATCCGGTCCAGACCATAGGCTGCCAGCTCATGTGCCGCGTTGTGCAGTTCGGCGGCCAGTTCGACCCCGGTGGCGCCGGCGCCGACGATGGCCACGCTGATCTGCTCGACTTTGTCGGTCTGCCCGGCATGGGCGCGCAGGTAGTGGTTGAGCAATTGCTGGTGGAAGCGTTCGGCTTGTTTGCGGGTATCGAGGAACAGGCAGTGCTGGGCCGCGCCCAAGGTGCCGAAGTCGTTGGTGGTGCTGCCGACGGAGATCACCAGCGAGTCGTAAGGTACTTCGCGGGCGGGCACCAGTTCCAGCCCGGCTTCGTCATAGGTGGCAGCCAGCTGGATTTTCTTGTTCGCACGATCGAGCCCGCTCATGCGCCCCAACTGAAACTCGAAGTGGTTCCATTTGGCTTGGGCAACATAGTTGAGTTCATCTTCGGAGGAGTTCAGCGACCCGGCCGCCACTTCGTGCAACAACGGTTTCCAGATGTGGGTCAGGTTCGCGTCGACCAGCATCACGCTGGCCGTACCGCGCTTACCCAGAGTCTTACCCAGACGGGTAGCCAACTCCAGACCGCCGGCGCCGCCGCCGACAATGACAATACGATGGGACATGGGGATAACTCGCAAGGCTAAAGGAAATCGGTGCAATTACCCGTGCGAGCGCGAGGCAGCTCATAGCGTCAGGTAACTGATAAGTCGGCTCAACAGGCCCAAACCAATGGTCACTGCCAGCACCAGCACAAGGAGCATCCACGGCCGGAAAGGTCGGCGCTCGACTTGGTGCTGGGACAGTTGCAGGTACTCTTCGACATGCTTTTGGTCGTCGGGGTTCAGGCGGCTGGTCATAAAGGCCTCGTCAGGTAGACGTTGCTGAGTGTGTAGAAGCTACAGGCTGATTTAACGAACGTTGAACGGAGCATAGCCGGTGTCCGGAACAGGCTCGACGCTCAGCGTATCGTCCAGACGGATGATGCCACTTTGTAACACTCGGGCAGTGATCCCGCCATGTCCGCGTACGGCCTGAAATGTCCCTGGGCCGAGGTTGTTTTGCAGGCGAGCGCACGGTTGGCACCAGCCGGTGGTTTCGAAAATCGCCTGGCCGATACGGAAGCGCCGGCCCTTGAGACTGAACAGGTTGATCCCGCTGATAACGAGATTGCGCCGCAGATCCTCAGGCTTGACCGGTCGATCATCCGGGCGGCCCATCAATGAGCTGATCACAGCCAGATGCTCCCACTGAATCAGCGTCACCTGCCGCGCATTGCGCACACCGGGACGTGCGCGATCACCGGTCAACCCGGCCTCGAGCCGGGCTTCCACGGCATCCAGCTCGATCATTGGCACGTGCGGTGCGGGGCGCACGCCGATCCAGCGAACGCGGCCGGTTTGCGGGACTTGGGCAATCAGTTCCTGCAATGGACTCACAGGCTGATCCCTACATCGAACACGATGCTGCGTCCCAGGTTGCTGCGCAGAAAGTCCGGTGCATCGGGATGGGCGAACAGCACACGGGCGAATGTAGGCCCCACCAGCGACAGCGAGCGCCAACCCTGGCGCAGGTACTCGGTGGGCGGCGGGAAATGGCTGTTGAGGTCCAGCACCTCGCGCTTGAGGCTGGCGAAGGCAATGATGTCCAGTTCGCCCAGGTCCATGCCGCGTTCTTTGTAGTTATGCGCCTTTTTGCGCAAGGTCGGCGCCAGCCGCAGCAGGAACTCGTTGGCCGGGATGCGTCGTGGCTTGGCCTCGCGACGCACCAGTTGGCTCAGGGAAAACGCACTGCGTCGACGTTGCAGTTCATCGCGCCACTCATCATTGAGGCGCCGGCCCTCATCGAGCACGAAGAACACTTCGAAACTGGCATCGCGAAACAACACATCCGGCGGTTCCCCGGCCGGGGCGAATTCGTCGGCGCGATAGGGAATGTTCAGCCCTTGCAGCAGGCGTTGGCAGACCCAACGCTCACGCTCCCATTTGCGGGCATTGGACAGGAACGCGTTGGCTTGCTCGGCCGCGATGGTCAGCAGGCGTAAGTAATCTGAGTCATCCATAGGCCCAAGCTTAGCGTCCAAATGTGTTCGCAAAGAAGACAATTTGTCGCAGAGGGCCGATTCCTCACGTTCCCATGCCCGTTTCAGGGCGCTGCACAAAACGGATAGTGATCTGCGCGCACTGGATATTGCCGCGTATCCGCTGGCTCTACCCTCGGCTGTACGGACGTAAGCCGTGTTACCGACGCTCTAAAAAAACAACAACAAGAGATATATGCCATGCGCAAGATCGACGTACATGAGGTTATCGACAACGCTCGTTTCAACCGCTTTCACTGGATGGTGCTGTTCTGGTGTGCGCTGATCATCATCTTCGACGGCTACGATTTGGTGATCTACGGCGTGGTCTTGCCAATGCTGATGAAAGAGTGGGGGCTCAGTCCCCTGCAGGCCGGTGCTCTGGGCAGCTATGCCCTGTTCGGCATGATGTTCGGCGCGCTGTTTTTTGGCCCGTTGTCTGACCGGATCGGCCGCAAGAAAGCCATCACTCTCTGCGTAATACTCTTCAGTGGCTTCACCGTGCTCAACGGTTTTGCACGAAACCCCACCGAGTTCGGCATTTGCCGCTTCATTGCCGGGCTCGGCATTGGCGGCGTGATGCCCAATGTCGTGGCGCTGATGAACGAATACGCGCCAAAAAAAATCCGCAGCACGCTGGTAGCGATCATGTTCAGTGGTTACTCGGTGGGCGGCATGTTGTCCGCTGGGCTGGGCATTGTGCTGATCCCGAGTTTCGGCTGGCAGTCGGTGTTTTACGTAGCGATCCTGCCGTTGCTGTTGTTGCCGCTGATCATGTATTTCCTGCCGGAGTCGGTGGGCTTCATGTTGCGTCATGGGCGAAATGAAGAGGCGCGCAACGTTCTGCAACGCATTGATCCCGCTTACGTCGCGCAAACGTCTGATCAATTGCACATGGCTGAAGTCAAGGGCACGGGCACTCGGGTGTTGCAGCTGTTCCGCGAGGGCCGTGCGTTGCGTACGCTGATGCTGTGGCTGGCGTTCTTCTGCTGCCTGTTGATGGTCTACGCGTTGAGTTCCTGGTTGCCGAAGCTGATGGCGAATGCCGGTTACAGTCTGGGTTCGAGTTTGTCGTTCCTGCTGGTATTGAATTTCGGGGCGATTTTCGGCGCTGTGGGCGGCGGGGTATTGGGCGACAAACTCAATCTGCCGAAAGTGCTGGCGGGGTTTTTTGCCATGGCGGCGGTGTCGATCACCCTGTTGGGCTTTAACAGCCCGATGCCGGTGTTGTACCTGCTGATCGCCATTGCCGGCGCCACTACCATCGGTTCGCAGATTCTGTTGTACGCCTGCGCCGCGCAGTTTTACTCCATGACCATTCGATCCACCGGCCTGGGCTGGGCTTCGGGCATCGGACGCAACGGCGCCATTGTCGGTCCGCTGCTGGGCGGTGCCTTGCTCGGGATCAGCCTGCCCCTGCAACTGAACTTCATGGCGTTTGCCGTGCCCGGTGCGGTGGCGGCCCTGGCCATGACCGTGTTCGCCATCAGCAGCCGACGCAGCGCCTTGAGCGTCAGCCCGGCGCTGCCAGCGACCGGTGCCTGAGTCATGAAACGGTTTTTCCAGGACTTCTCGCTATCAGCGGCCGTGGCTGGATTCATCGCCACGGTGATTTCCTACGCCGGGCCGCTGGTGATCATCTTTCAGGCGGCTGAAGCGGCAGATCTTTCTCGGCAAGTGTTGTCGTCCTGGATCTGGGCGATCTCCATCGGCAGCGCTGTGCTCGGAATCGGTTTGAGCCTGCGCTACCGCGTCCCGGTGATCATCGCCTGGTCGGCGCCGGGCTCGGCGTTGCTGGTGGCGCTGTTGCCGGAAATTTCCATGGCGCAGGCGGTCGGCGCTTATCTGGTGAGCAGCCTGATCATTTTCCTGGTCGGCATTTCCGGAGCTTTTGACCGGATCATCAGCAAGCTTCCCGCCGCCATTGCCGCGGCGATGCTGGCGGGGATCCTGTTCAGTTTCGGTACCGGGTTGTTTGTGTCGATGCAGCACAAGCCGTTGCTGGTGCTGACCATGTTTGCCAGCTACCTGGTGTGCAAGCGGGTGATGCCGCGTTATGCGGTGATGATGGTGTTGCTGGTGGGCTGTTCGATTGCCGCATTCACTGGCGATTTGCATCGTGAAGCGTTGGTGATCGGCCTGGCCACGCCGGTGTGGATCACGCCCGAGTTCAGCCTGGGTGCAATCCTGAACATCGCCTTGCCGCTGGTGATGGTGGCGCTGACCGGTCAGTTCGTGCCCGGTATGGCGGTGCTGCGCGCCAGCGGTTATCCGACGCCGGCCAGCCCGATCATCGCCAGCAGTGCGCTGGGCACGGCGCTGCTGGCGCCGTTCGGTTGCCATGGGCTGAATCTGGCGGCGATCACCGCCGCGATCTGCACCGGTCGCGAAGCCCACGAAGACCCACGCAAACGCTATGTAGCCGGGGTTGTTGGCGGCCTCTGCTACCTGCTGCTCGGGATCTTCGGTGCCACGCTGGTTTCGCTGTTTTCGGCGTTCCCCAAAGAGTTGATCGCGGCGCTGGCCGGGTTGGCGTTGTTCGCCGCCATTGCCTCGGCATTGGCGGGTGCGATGGCTGTGCCGAGCGATCGTGAAGCCGCGCTGGTGACCTTTCTGATCACGGCCTCGGGCATGTCTTTGTTTGGCTTGTCCGCGGCGTTTTGGGGATTGATTTTCGGCATGGTCACCCATGCGCTGTTGAACGTCCGTCGCGAATCCGCTGCAACTGAAGCTCTTCAACCTGTCGATCAAAAACAATAAGAGAAAGACAATGAAACAGAGTCTCCCAACAACCGGTTCAGCGTTGTCCCTGGCTGTCGTCTCGGGTTTTTCCACGGGCGCAATGGCCGCAGAAAAAGGCTTTATCGAAGACACCACAGCGACGTTGCAGGCGCGCAACTATTACTTCAGCCGTGACTATTCCGACATCGTCGGCGCCAACCGGCAATCGAAGGCCGAGGAGTGGGCGCAAGGCTTCATTCTCAATGTGAAATCCGGTTACACCCAGGGTACCGTCGGCTTCGGTGTGGACGTCATTGGCCTGCTCGGCCTCAAGCTCGACAGTGCCCCTGACCGGACCAATACCGGTTTGTTGCCGGTGCAGGACGACGGCCGTGCGGCGGACAACTACAGCCGTCTGGAGGGCGCATTGAAAATGCGCTACTCCAGAACCGAGCTGAAAGTCGGTGAGCTGCAACCCAATCTGCCGGTATTGGTGTTCAGCGATATTCGCCTGCTGCCTCCGAGTTACCAGGGCGCAAGCATCACTTCCAACGAGATCAATGGCCTGACCCTGCAAGGTGGTCATTTGCGTTCAACCAGCCTGCGCAACGAGGCTGGCGATGAAAAGATGCAAGCCATGCTTGGCCACGTTCCGCAGCGTCAGGCCAGCAGTGACGGGTTCAATTTTGCCGGTGCTGATTACGCCTTCAACGAAAAGCGCACCTCGGTCAGCGCCTGGTACGGTCAGCTGGAAGACATCTACAACCAGCGCTTCCTCGGTCTGAAGCACAGTGAGCCTTTGGGCGACTGGATTCTCGGCGCCAATCTCGGTTACTTCGATTCGCGCGAGGACGGCAAAAAGTTACTGGGCAACATCGACAACCAGGCGCTCTTCTCGTTGCTGTCGGCCAAGCGTGGTGGCCATACGTTTTACGTCGGCTATCAGGGCATGTTCGGCGACAGCGCGTTCCCACGGGTGTTTGCCAACATCTCGCCGCTGGGCAACGAAGTGCCGACCTACGAGTTCGCCTACACCGATGAACGTTCCTGGCAGGCGCGCTATGACTATGATTTCGCGGCGCTCGGAGTTCCGGGGCTGACCAGTACCGTGCGCTACATCAGTGGTAACAATGTCGATACCGGGCAAGGCTTCGAAGGCAAGGATCGCGAGCGAGACCTGGACATCGGCTATGTGCTGCAGAGCGGCAGTCTCAAGGGTTTGGGCATACGCGTGCGCAATGCCATGGCGCGATCCAACTACCGCAGCGATATCGATGAGAACCGCTTGATCTTCAGTTACACCTGGACCTTGTTATGAAGCGCTGATCACAGATTGCTGGTGCAATCACCCATGACGTCGTAGGTCACGCGATGGGTCTGGCCCTGATGATCGATGTACACCATGGTCGCCGGTACAACCCCGCAGGCGGTCGCTGTGTCGGACACCGAAACCACCTTGGCGATGTCCAGTGGCTGCGCCGGGTTGTACATCACCGCGGCAGGTTGGTTGTCGGCAGCCATGGCCGAGGTGGCGATGACGGTCAGCAACAGGCTGATCAACGTTTTCATGCTGGCGTGCTCCGGTTCGGTTTCATGGGTAAATTTTAGTCTTCGCCAGCGTCCGATAAAGGGGCGAATGCCGGATGCAGTCTTGCGTAAAACGTAACAATCACGGCCTGCTCTGTGCAGCGTTGGCGAAATTGTTCGCCGGGTGGGAGGCGGTCATCGACGATCTCCAGCATTGGGCATGAGATCGAAAGGGGCGGTGTAGACTGGAGGCCTGTCCGCCTACGGCAAGAAAAGGGAGTGCGCTTCGTCATGATCGGTGCCGAGTTACTGTCTTGCGCAACCCTCACCGTGGGTTGGTTGATCTACGTACCGGTTTTGATTTGGGCTGCTGCGCGTGCGCCTTGGGTCGAACTGTTCACCGACAGTCGTCGCCAGCATTTGCTGTTCGGGACGGTGTTCGCGTTGTTTCTGTTGTGGTTGGTACGGCGCGATTTCGATACCGGCGTGTCTTACCACTTCATCGGCATGACGGCGGTGACCCTGCTGCTGGACTGGCCGCTGGCACTCGTCGGCGGGTTGGTGGCGCAGATGGGGCTGGTGCTGCTGGGGCGTCAGGACCTGGCCGCTGTCGGGGTCAACGGCGCCTTGTTGATCGCCTTGCCGGTGCTGGTGACCGAATGCTGTGCAATCCTTGTGGAGCGCGCGCAGCCGCGTAACCCCTTCGTGTACATCTTCGTTTCCGGATTTTTTGCGGCGGCTCTGTCGGCGTTACTGTGCCTGCTGCTGGCGCTTTGGTTGCTGTGGTTCGACGAACGTTTCGCCATGCCGTACTGGCTGGAAGATTTCGTCGGTTACCTGTGGCTGATCATTTTTCCGGAGGCGTTCATCAACGGCATGGTGGTCAGCGCGTTGGTGGTGTTCTGTCCCGAGTGGCTGGAGACCTTCAACCGCACGCGCTATCTGTCGGCGCCGTGGAAGGACGACGATCCCAAGTCTTGATGAGCCCGGGATCGTCGTTGCGACGGCTCAGTGGCGCGGATCGAAATCGCCGCTGAACAGTTCGTCCTCGGCATCGGGGGCGACCGGAATTTTATGCTCTTCCGACGCCCAGGCGCCGAGGTCGATGAGTTTGCAACGGTCCGAGCAGAACGGCCGGAATTTACTCTCTGCACTCCATTCCACAGGGGCGCCGCAGGTCGGGCATTCGACGGTTGGGGTTTGGCTCATGACTGGCCTCCACGCAAAGTTAGGTAAAAGTGATGCAGGCGTTCGACCTCGCTGTGCAGCCAGGCGAGGTCGCGGTCATTGACCACCACATCGTCGGCATGGCTGATGCGATCCTGACGGCTGGACTGCGCCTTGAGAATCGCCTGGATCTGCTGTTCGCTGGTCTTGTCGCGCTGCAAGGTGCGTTCGATCTGTAGCTGTTCAGGGGCATCGATGACCAGCACCCTTTGGGTCATCGCGTATTGGCCGGACTCGATCAGCAGTGGTGATACCAGGATCGCGTAAGGTGATTTTGCCAGTGCCAGGTGATGGGCGATTTCTTCACCGATCAGCGGATGCAGCAAGGCTTCCAGCCAGCGACGTTCATCCGGGACTTCGAAGATCAGATTGCGCAACGCGGCGCGATCCAGTTGGCCATCGGCCTGCAATACGCCGGGGCCGAAGTGTTCGGCGATTTTCGCCAGCGCTGGCCGGCCCGGTTCCACCACCCAGCGTGCGGCGTGATCGGCATCGACCGCGTGCACACCCAGGTCGATGAAATGCTGGGCAGCCGCGCTTTTGCCGCTGCCAATGCCGCCGGTCAGGCCGAGAATCCAGGGTTTTTCCACAGGGGTATTCATTTCAAACCGACAAACTGCCAATAGAAGTCGGTTATTTGACCACCCCAGAGCAAGGCAATCCAGCCGGCAATTGCCAGATAGGGGCCAAAGGGGATCGGCGTCGACGTTCTGGCGTTGCGCACACGCAGGTAAATCACGCCAACAACAGCGCCCACCAGGGACGACAACAGGATCGTCAGCGGCAGAATCTGCCAGCCGCCCCAGGCGCCAAACATCGCCAGCAGCTTGAAATCTCCATGACCCATGCCGTCCTTGCCAGTGAGCAGCTTGAACAGCCAGAACACCGACCAGAGCGCCATGTAACCGGCAATCGCGCCCCACAACGCATCAGGCAACGGCACGAACAGAGCGAAACTGTTGACGATCAACCCCAGCCACAGCAAGGGCAGTACCAGCACATCCGGCAACAGTTGGTGCTCGGCGTCGATCAGGCTCATGGCCAACAGGCCCCAGCTGAGGGCTAATGCCATGCACGCTTGCCAGCCGAAACCGAAATGCCAGGCAATGAATGCCGACCCGAGGCCGCAGGCCAGTTCGATCAGCGGATAACGCTTGCTGATCGGTGCTGCACAGCCAGAGCAGCGCCCGCGCAGGAACAGGAAACTGAGCAGTGGAATGTTTTCCCACGGGCGAATCCGGTGGCCGCACTGTGGGCAATGGGAGTGCGGCAGCATCAGGTTGAACGTCGGCAGCGGCGATTCGCCGGGCAGGCCGAGGATTTCATGGGCCTGCACGCGCCATTCGCGCTCGAGCATTTTCGGCAGGCGCCACACCAGTACGTTGAGAAAGCTGCCGACCAGCAGGCCGATCACCCCGGCGATCACTACGAACGCCAGCGGGTGTTGAATCAATATTTCGCTCAAGGGCATGTCAGATCGCTGAACCGAGTTGGAAGATGGGCAGGTACATGGCAACCACCAATCCCCCGACGATAACACCCAGCACCACCATGATGAACGGTTCCATCAGGCTGGTGAGGTTATCGACCATGTTGTCGACCTCGTCTTCGTAGAACCCGGCGACTTTGTCGAGCATGTCATCCAGTGCACCGGACTCCTCGCCGATGGCGGTCATCTGCACCGCCATGTTTGGAAAAATGCCGGATGTACGCATGGAGAAATTCAGCTGCATGCCCGTCGACACGTCTTGCTTGATGCGCAGTACCGCACGCTTGAACACGATGTTGCCGGTGGCCCCGGCCACCGACTCCAGGGCTTCCACCAACGGTACGCCGGCGGCGAAAGTGGTCGACAGCGTGCGGGCAAAACGTGCCACGGCGGACTTGTACATCAACGTGCCCACCAGCGGCAGCTTCAGCAGCCAGGCGTCCGTGCGATCGCGAAAGCCCTGTGACGTCCTGAAGGCGTGGCGCACTCCAAAAATCGCCGCAATCAGCGCGCCGAGCATGACCCACCACCAGTCCTGCATGAACCGTGAAAGGCCGATGACCATGACGGTGAACGCTGGCAGTTCGGCACCGAAGCCTTCGAACACCGACTGGAACTGTGGCACCACCTTGACCAGCAAAATGCCGGTCACGATGATCGCGACGAACACCACCACCAGCGGGTAGGTCATGGCTTTCTTGATCTTGGCCTTGAGACTTTCGCTCTTTTCCTTGTAGGTCGCTACCCGTTCCAGCAGCGTATCCAGCGCGCCGGCCTGCTCACCGGCGTCCACCAGGTTGCAGTACAGCTCATCGAAGTATTGCGGTTTTTTGCGCAAGGCGGCGGCGAAGCTGTTACCCGCCGCGACTTCCTGTTTCACCTCGTCCACCAGCTTGCGCATCATCGGGTTGTCGAAGCCTTCGCCGATGATGTCGAACGATTGCAGAAGCGGTACACCGGCTTTCATCATGGTCGCCATTTGCCGGGTGAAGAGGGCAATGTCGTGGGCCTTGATGCGTTTGCCCATGTCGAAAATCGACGTGGTTTTCTTGCGTACCTTGCCCGGGTTGATGCCTTGCTTGCGCAGTTGGGCCTTGACCAGCGCCGGGTTCTGCCCACTCAGCTCACCGCTGATTTTAGTGCCTTTGCGGTCTGTGCCTTCCCAGGCATACACGCTGATTTTCGCTGCCTTGACCGCCATGTTCAGTCCTTGGTGACCCGGTTGATTTCTTCCAGGCTGGTGATGCCCTGCATGGCCTTGAGCAGCCCTGAGGTGCGCAGGTCGTTGAAACCATCCTTGCGCATCTGGTCATCGATTTGCAGTGCGTTGCCTTCGGCCATGATCAGCCGTTGCAGGTCCGGCGTGTTCTTCACCACTTCATAAATCCCCACTCGCCCTTTGTAACCGCCATTGCAGTGATCGCAACCGACCGGTCCATAGATCGTGAAGGTGCCGATGCGTTCCTCAGGAAAGCCTTCCTTGATTAACGCTTCGCGGGGAATTTCCAGCGGAACGCGGCAATGGCTGCACAACTTGCGCGCCAGGCGCTGGGCAATGATCAGGCTGACGGAGGTGGCGATATTGAAACCCTGGATGCCCATGTTGTGCAGACGGGTCAGGGTTTGCGCGGCGCTGTTGGTGTGCAGGGTCGACAGCACCAGGTGCCCGGTCTGCGCAGCCTTGATGGCGATTTCGGCGGTTTCGAGGTCGCGAATTTCGCCGACCATGATCACGTCCGGGTCCTGCCGCAGGAATGAACGCAGCGCCTGGGCGAAATCCATGCCCTGTTTCGGGTTGACGTTGACCTGGTTGATGCCTTCCATGTTGATTTCGACCGGGTCTTCGGCGGTTGAAATATTGATATCCACGGTATTGAGAATGTTCAGCCCTGTGTAGAGCGAAACCGTTTTGCCCGAACCCGTGGGGCCGGTCACCAGAATCATTCCCTGCGGCTGTTTCAGCGCAGCCATGTACAGGTCTTTCTGGTCCGGCTCGTAACCGAGGGCGTCGATGCCCATTTGCGCGCTGGTGGGGTCGAGAATCCGGATGACCACTTTCTCGCCCCACAGTGTCGGCAGGGTATTGACCCGGAAGTCGATGGATTTGCTTTTGGACAGACGCATCTTGATCCGGCCGTCCTGGGGTCTGCGGCGTTCGGAGATGTCGAGGCTGGCCATGACCTTCAATCGTGCGGCGATGCGGTTGGCCAATTGGAACGGCGGCCGGGCGACTTCATGCAACACGCCATCGGTGCGCATCCGCACGCGGTAGTTCTTTTCGTAGGGCTCGAAGTGCAGGTCTGAAGAACCGCTCCTGATCGCATCGAGCAGCATTTTATGGACGAAACGCACCACCGGTGCGTCATCGGCCTCCTGACCGCCGATAGCGTCCTGGCGTTTGTCGTCGGTGGTCTCGATGTCGAGGCCATCGAGGTCTACATCGGCGATGTCTTCCAGGCCAGAGCCATGGCTGTCGAAGAACTTCTCGATGGCATCGCTGAGTTTGTCGTCTTCGACCAGGATCGCTTCGGTCGTGAGCCCGGTGCTGAACTGGATGTCATTGATGGCTTGATGGTTGGTCGGGTCGGAAACGCCGACGAATAACTTGTTGCCACGGCGCCAGAGGGGCAGGGCGTGATGCTGGCGGACCAGTTTCTCGCTGACCAGGCCTTTGGGCTGAATATCCTTGTCCAGGGTATGCAGGTCGAGCAGGGCCATGCCGAAATGTTCCGAGGCGATCTCGGCAACCTGGCGGCTTTTAACCAGCTTGTTCTGGACCAGGTAGGTCACCAGGGAAATACGGTTGCGTTGGGCTTGTTGATACGCCTGTTGCGCGCTTTTGTCAGTGAGCAGCTCGGCCAGGACCAATTGCTTGGCCAGACCGCTGAGGGCGATGTCATTCATTGGGATACCGGACGCAGACATTTAATGACTTATAGCCTAGTCAAGCAACGGAACCAAACCAGCAGCGCCGAGGTGACAAAAAGTGTCAGATAGTGCGGATCCTGGGAGTAGGAAAGGTCTTCAAGGCTGGCGAGTACCCCGCCAACAGGGCGTGCAGGGCTTGGCATGGGCTGTGCTGCGACAGGTTCAGATCATGAGATTTCGACTCATGCACGGAGGCTGTCTATGAACACTCAAAAAGGTTTTACCCTGATCGAGTTGCTGATCGTGGTGGCGATCATCGGGATTCTCGCGACGTTTGCGATACCGGCGTATTCCAAGTATCAGGCGCGGGCCAAGGTCACGGCGGGGCTGGCGGAGATTTCGGCGTTGAAGGTGCCTTTTGAGGACGTTATCAATCAAGGGACCGACCCTGATCTAACCAAGGTAGGCGGAACTGCGACTACGGCTAATTGCACTACGACCGCGTCGGGCAAGGCTGTTGATGGAACTGGCACGATCGCTTGCACGATTCTAAATGCGCCAGGGCCGGTACTAAACAAGACCATCACTCTTACGCGTGCTCTGACCGGGTGGACCTGTACGACCACTGTGGATCAGGAATATGCACCTAAAGGCTGCACCAAAGTCTGACCTTTTTTGGTATATCCACCCCTGCTTATGCAGGGGTTTTTTTTTCGCGTCAGGCAGTTGGATTGAGTATTGATAAAAATTGCCGAAATTTCATGGCCTTAGGCCGGCGAGAAAACCCGCAACTTGCATGTAGATAAAGTTCAACTCATGCATTTTGCACGAATCCGGAAAATTGCGTTTTTCATAACGTATTGATTTTTAAGGATTAATTGTCTGTCTCAAACTTGGCACAGCGTTCGCAATATCTCTGGTAACCCTGCTGACATGAACCCAGCAGACTTTCCAGAAAAACAGGAGTTACTCGTATGAAGAAGTTCGCTATCTCTGCCGCTGCTGCTACCGCGCTGACCCTGACCATGGCCAACGTTGCATTTGCCCAGACTCAGGCCACTCAAGCACCGATGATGCTGGCCGCCGGTGAAGTCACCGAAGCGAAAGAGGATGTTTCCGATACCTGGATCACTACCAAAGTCAAATCAGACCTGATTACCGAAAAAGGCATCCCAGGTACCGATATCAAAGTTGAAACCAACAAAGGCGTCGTGTCCCTGTCGTCCACCGTTGCGGTGACCGATGCTCAGAAAGACACCGCCGTGGCGATCACCAAAAAAATCAAAGGCGTCAAAGCAGTATCCGCTGACGGCCTGAAATCCGAGTAAGGCAAGGCTTCTCGCCTGGACCGGGAGAAGACGCGATAGACGGGCCGAGTCATACGTCTATCGCTTCTTGAGTGTTCATGCGAACGGCCACAAGGACGTGGCCATTACAGGCCCCGACATTCGTGTCGGGGCCTGTTCTATTTCAAGATCAATGCAAAACCCTGTGGGAGCCTGCTGATATCTGCCGAACATGCCGCAATCCTTGTAGGAGCCAGCCTGCTGGCGAAAAACGTCCAGACACCGCAGGCTCGCTCCTTCATGGGTTCTATTGGCTGCCTTAATTCCCGCGCTTGCTGGTGATCTGCACCAGCCGATTTCCTTCAAAGCGCAAGTACTGGTACATCCCGCCATTCGGACCGTAAGTCCATTCCTCGACCTGGAACTCTTCCCGTCGATTGGCACTGCGCTTGTAACCGAGCAAATCGCGACCGACCGGTTCGCCGCATTTTTGCAGTACTTCGCTCGACCGGTCACCGACGCTGATCAGTTGGCTGCCACAGCGCAAAGTATCCGCCGCCCAGGCCTGGCTCGCCGCTGCCGTCAACGCCAGTGCTAGCAGGCGATGCTTGTACATCACTCGGCGTCCAGATGCATTGGCGTGACGACCTTGCCGTCTTTTTCGGCTTCGCCCAACTGTGCGTCGATGAAGTACACACGGTCATCGGCGAGCTGACCTTTGTCGACCAGATAATCCTTGATGCTGCTGGCCCGGTCCTGGCCCAACTGACGCAGCAGCACATCGCTGGAGCTCCAGAACTGAATGACGCCTTCGCGCATCTTCGCTGTGCGTTCTTCCTTGCCCAGGTCTTTCCATTCGGCCGGTGGCTGGGTTTTCAGGCGTGTGCGGTAGATGCCTTCAAGCAACGGCCCTTTTTCGCTGTCCGGAACATCCAGCAACGACGCTTGGGCCGGGACTTTATCGCCTCGACGCTGGAGCATTTTGTAGTAGTTGTATTGGTATTCCCGCTCCAGACGCTGCTCGGCGATCAGCGGACCATCGCTGCTTTTCGCCGCCGTACCTTCGATTTCCAGGCGCAGGGCCGGGCGCTCCTTGAGCGCCTTCGACAGTTTGTCCAGGGCACCTTCGGCATCCTTGCTCAGATCGCTGGAACCGGGCGCGAACGACACGCTGCCAAGATCTTCCGAACCTCCCCCCGAGACCAGACCGCCAATCAGTTTGAACGGCGCGGCAGCGGCCTTGACGATCAGGTTGCGCAGGGTCTGCCAGACAATCGGCATGACGCTGAACTGCGGGTTGTTGAGATCGCCGGTGACTGGCAGTTCGATGGAAATCTTGCCGTCGACATCCTTGAGCAGAGCAATTGCGAGTTTCAGCGGCAGGCTGACGGCGTCGGGGCTGTCGACTTTTTCACCCAGTTGCAACTGTTCGACCACCACTTTGTTTTCGGCTTTCAGCTGGCCCTTGGTGATTTGGTAATGCAGGTCGAGGTTCAGCCGGCCCTTGCGGATGCGATAGCCGGCAAACTTGCCGGAGTAAGGCGTCAGCGTGGTCAGTTCCACTCGTTTGAAACTGGTAGCGATATCGAGGCTGGCCATCGGATCGAACGGGTTGACCGCACCTTTGATGGTCACCGGTGCATAGCGGTCGACCTTGCCTTTGACGTCGACACTGGCCGGCTTCGCCTGGCGGCTGTCAATGGTGCCGATCTGGCCGTTGAGCTGCTGGATGGCGGTGGCGAAATTCGGCGTCAGGCTGAAGTCGGCGAAGTTGGCCGAGCCGTCATTGATGGCAATGCCGCCAATGTGAATACCCAGCGGTTTGTCTTTGTTGGCGGCGGGTTTGGCGACGGCAGGTTTGGCGGCGGTGTCGGGGGGTTGCGGGATCAACAAGTCATCGACGTTGGTGGTGCGGTCATCGTTGATCATGAAGCGTACATAGGGTTGCAGCAGGTTGATCTTGTCGATCGACAGGCTGTCGCCATGCTGATAATTCAGGCCTTCGACCATCACCTGCTGCCACTTGAGGAAGTCGCGGGTTTTCAGGGTGTCGAGGGTATGCAGTTGATCGACCTGGGCGCGACCGGTGACGCTGAAAGCCAGCGGCTCGGTGCTTTTCAGGTTGACCGCCAGATCGCTGCCGAGCATGCCGCTGCGCAACTCCAGGCGAATGAACGGGCTGATGTAGGACTGGGCGACGCGCAGGTCAATGTCCTTGGTCTGCACATTCAGCCTGGCGCTGATCGGCGCCAGGTTGACCTCGCCATCGGCCATCAGCTTGCCTTGCTTGCCGACACCGGTGTCGAGCTTGAGCAGGAAGGGTGAACCATTGAGGCTGTCGAACTTCTGCAGGTCGAGATTCAGCGGACCCAGTTCCAGCGCCACCGCAGGCTGGGCCTTGCGGTCTGCCAAGTGCACCTGGTAATCGCGCAGTTGCACGTCATTGAGCAGCACTTGCCAGGGCTTGCTCGGGACGGGGTCCGCTTTCGGCGAGTCAGCGGCAGCGGGCGTGTTGGTCGGTTCGGCGTTCGCTTTGGCGGCGGGTTTGGAAGGCTGGCTGGCGAACAGTTTCTGCCAGTCGAGCTGGCCATCGGCTTCCAGCGCGGCCCAGGTTTCCAGTTTGTGGCTGCGAATCTTGCCAACCACCACTTGTTGCTTGGCCAGGTCGACGGTGGTTTCGCTGACGTCCAGACGCTCAAGCCTGACCAGCGGCCGACCGTCCGGCGCCTTGATCGCGAAGGGGGCGATGGTGGCCGAGACGTTGCTCAGCAGCAGTTCGGTTTCCTTGGACAGGTTGAGCTTGTAGTCGGTGCTGATGCTCATGACACCGCTTTCGAGGTCCAGCGGGACAGCGTCGCGCACATAGGGCCAGAAGGCTTTCATCTTGCCATCGGTGATTTTCAGCTTACCTTCGGAGGCAATCGGGATCAGGCTGAAGTTACCGGTCCAGTCGATTTGCCCGCCGTTGGGGCCGACGGCCACCAGGGTCATATCGGCGCTGTCTTCGGGCAGGGTGCTGAGGTTTTTCAGCTCGAAATCGAGTGAGTCGTAGATGAATTCGATGGGCTCGCTGGGCCGGGCATCCTCAAAGTGCACGGCACCGCCAGCCAGCTTGATCCGTTCGATGCGCAACGGAAACGGCTTGGCATCCGGGTCGGCGGGTGTCGGTTCGCTGGCCGGAATCTTGAAGAGCCCGAGCAGGTTGAGTTTGCCGTCCTTGCTGAAGAGGATTTCGGTCTTGGACTTGTCCAGTTCGATATCCGACAGATGCAGCGCCTTGGTCCACAGGCTGTCGAGTTGCAAATTGGCGTATAGACGTTCGAAGCCGATTTGCTCTTTGCCGGGCTCGCCAATGCTCAGACCCCAGAGCGTGACTTCGAGGCTGAACGGGTTGAGTTCGATCCGCTGGAGCGTGGCGGGCATCGTGGAATAATTGGCCAATTGCTGGTTGGCGATGCGCAGGGCAATGCCCGGCAAAATCAAGAAGCCCAGCAAACTGTAGAGGGCCAGAGCAGTCAACAAGGCGCCGACGGCGCGAATCAATCCTTTGTACATGCGTGGCTTCATCTGTGTGAATCGGAGTGCCTTGGAGTATGGCACGCGATTCCGGTTCCGAAGCAATCAGCCTGTTCAGCTTTTTTCAGATTTATCTGACACGGATCAAAGCTGCAGGATCAGGGTTTTCAGCGGTGGTTGTTGGTCCATGGACGGGAAATCGGCACCCGGTTTCATGACCGTCCACTCGCGCACCGGCCGTCCTGCTTTCTCGGCGCAACGCAAAACCTGTTCACGCCAATCGTCCATGCTGACTTTCGCCAGGTTGTTGCAGCAGATCAGCACGCCGTCGACGGCGGTGGTCAGCAGCGCGGGTTTGAGCAGGCTCTGATAATCGCGCAGCAGGTCGACGGTGCCGAACGCGCTCTTGGCCCAGGCGGGTGGGTCGAGCAGTACCAGGTCGTACTGGCGCTGTTCCAGGCGCGGATAGCTCGGCAGCTTCTGCCCGCGACGCTGGCTGATCGGCAGGCCGGCGAGTTGGCGAATGGCCGGGAAATAATCGGACTGGATGAACGCCATGGTCGGCAACTGCGGGTTGAGCATGCCGTTTTCGCGACCGACCGCCAGGTTGCCTTCGGCGAAGTCCAGGTTGCACACCTCGCGGGCGCCACCGGCTGCTGCGCTGAGGCCAACGCCGCAGGTGTAGGCAAACAGGTTCAGTACACTTTTGTTCTTGCTGTGATCCTTGACCCAGCCACGGGTATTGCGCAGGTCGAGGAACAGCAGCGGATCCTGCCCGGCGTGACGGCCGCGAACGCGGTAATTGAGGCCCCACTCGTGACCGACCAGATCTTGCAGCGCTGCTTCCTCCGCGCGGTAGACGCTGTCTTCGCGGTCGATGCGCGAGTTGCCGCGGGAGCGGTCGTTGTAGACCAGCAGGGTTTCAAGGCCTAGATGGTTGTTGATCGTTTCGTGCAGGTTCAGCAGGTCTTCGCGTTCCAGCGATTGATGAAAGCTCTGCACCATCAGCTGCGGACCATAACGATCGATGGTCAGGCCACCGGCGCCTTCCTGGCTGCCATGGAACAGGCGATAGCAATCGGTGCCCTGGCTGTGCAGCTCGGCCAACAGGTCCTGGCGATGATTGAGGGCGGCGCGCAGCGCCTGGTTCAAGGAAGACATGCTGGGCGCCTTGCAGGAGGTGATTTGGCGCGGGAGTTTAACACTGTGGAGTTTGGATGAGGGGCTTGCCTGTGGCGAGGGAGCTTGCTCCCGCTCGAGTGCGCAGCGCTCGCAAAAAATCGAAATGTCCCTGGGTTTTGGGGCCGCTTCGCAGCCCTGCGGGAGCAAGCTCCCTCGCCACAGAGTCCGGGGTCAAGTCAGCAGGCCCATCCGTCGCTTGGCCCGCTGTACCGAGCCATTGCGTACCGCCCAGCGCAACATCGGCGCACTGCGATTGACGCTGGCGCGGATCAGTTTGCGTTGCAGCGGGCTCTGGCGCACGTCGAGCATGTCACTGGCCCAGTCCGGCAACAGGTCAATGCCGGCCTGCATCATCAATCCGCCGAAAGGCCTGGCGAGGCGGCTGGGGGATGGCGCATTCAACAAAAGCCGCAACACTTCCCGACTGCGCTCATCGCACAGCAATTGCGGGCGAATGCGCTCAAGGTATGCGGAAATTTCCTCCCGTGAGCGCGGCACATTCCGGGCACCCAAGCGTTCTGCCACCAGCGCTATTTCAGCGTAATAGCGGTCCTGATCTTCCGGCGACAGATGTGGATTGCGATAGCGCAAATGTGCGGCGAGGAAGTTGCTGACCTCGGCTACATGCACCCAGGTCAAGAGCTCGGGATCGCTGGCGGCGTAGGGGCGGCCGTCAGGCGCAGTGCCGGTTATTTGCAGGTGAATGGTGCGGACTTTTTCGATCAGCCAGTCGGCATCCTGTCGCGAGCCGAACGTGGTGCCGGAAATGAACTGCCCGGTGCGGCGTAATCGGCCGAGCATGTCCTCGCGGAAATTCGAATGGTCCCAGACGCCGGCGAGGGCCAGCGGATGCAAAGCTTGCAGCATCAGCGCGCTGATGCCACCGATGAGCATGCTGCTGAAGTCACCATGAACTTGCCAGCTCACGGAGTCAGGCCCGAACAGCCCGGGATCGCCCTTGGGGTTCTCCAGATCGAGCTTGCCCAAGGATAGACCGGTCAGGCTCATGATCTGGGTTTCAATGCGGGTGCGGATGAATTCCATGGTGTCCCGGTGATTTCCTGTTTTTCTGTGGGCGCATGGCTTGCCCGCGATGAACGATCACGCCATCTGCTGTTGAAGCGCGTTATCGTTCATCGCGAGCAAGCTTTGCTCCTACCGACAGCAGTGCGTTATTGGTTCAGGCGTTTATCGATCAGGCCTTGCACCACGCTGGGGTCGGCCAGGGTCGAGGTGTCGCCCAGACTGTCGAGTTCGTTGCAGGCGATCTTGCGCAGAATGCGCCGCATGATCTTGCCCGAACGGGTTTTTGGCAACGCGGGTGCCCACTGGATCAGATCCGGTTTGGCGAAACTGCCGATTTCCTTGCTGACCAGCGCCAGCAATTCTTTCTTCAGTTCGTCGCCGGGTTCGACGCCGTTCATGGGGGTGACGAAGGCGTAGATGCCCTGGCCCTTGACGTCGTGAGGGTAACCCACCACGGCGGCCTCGGCGATGCTGTCGTGCAGCACCAGGGCACTTTCCACTTCGGCGGTGCCGATGCGATGCCCGGACACGTTGATCACATCGTCGATGCGCCCGGTGATCCAGTAATCGCCATCTTCGTCACGACGGGCGCCGTCACCGGTGAAGTAATAGCCGGGGTAGGGCTTGAAGTAGGTGTCGACCATCCGTTGCGGATCGCCATAGACGCTGCGGATCTGCGCCGGCCAGCTTGATTTTATGGCGAGCACGCCGCTACCGGCGCCCTTGATTTCCTTGCCTTGTTCGTCGAGCAATACCGGTTGCACACCAAACATCGGTTGTGTGGCGCAGCCGGGTTTGATCCGTTGCGCGCTCACCAGCGGGCTGAGCATGATGCCGCCGGTCTCGGTCTGCCACCAGGTATCGACAATCGGGCAGCGCTCTTCGCCGACTGCATGAAAGTACCACTCCCACGCCTCCGGGTTGATCGGCTCACCGACCGTGCCGAGCAATCTGACGCTGGCCCGGGAGGTTTCCTTCAACGGTTGCGGACCTTCACGCATCAGTGCGCGCAAAGCGGTGGGTGCTGTGTAGAAGATGTTCACTTTGTGCTTGTCGATCACCTGCCAGAAGCGCGAAGTGCTCGGGTAGCTCGGCACGCCCTCGAAGATCAACGTGGTCGCACCATTGGCCAACGGCCCGTAGACAATGTAGCTGTGGCCCGTCACCCAGCCGACATCGGCGGTGCACCAGAACACTTCGCCATCACGGTAGTCCAGCACGTACTTGAAGGTCATCGCCGCTTGCAGCAGGTAACCGCCGGTGGTGTGCAGCACGCCTTTGGGTTTGCCGGTGCTGCCGGAGGTGTACAGGATGAACAACGGATCTTCGGCGTCCATCGGCTCGGGTGGACAGTCGTCGCCGACATCGCGCAATGCCTGGTGATACCAGATGTCCCGGCCTTCGACCCAATTCACCTGATTCTGTGTGCGCTCGACCACCACTACGGTGCTCACGTCCGGGCAGCTTTGCAGCGCCTTGTCGACATTCTGTTTCAACGGCACGAATTTGCCACCGCGCACGCCTTCATCGGCGGTGATCACGGTGCGACAGTCGGCATCGAGAATCCGGTCGCGCAGCGAATCCGGGGAGAAACCGCCGAACACCACCGAGTGCACCGCACCGATACGCGTGCAGGCGAGCATGGCGTAGGCTGCTTCAGGAATCATCGGCATGTAGATGCACACGCGGTCGCCTTTCTTCACGCCACGGCTTTTAAGCACGTTGGCCAGGCGGCAGACATGGTGATGGAGTTTTCTATAGGTGATCTGGGTGGATTCGGCCGGATCGTCGCCTTCCCAGATGATCGCGATCTGATCACCGCGTTTTTCCAGGTGACGGTCGATGCAGTTGTAGCTGACGTTGAGTTTCGCGCCGGCAAACCAATTGGCCTCACCGGTTTTCAGGTCGTAGCGCTGGACGGTGTGCCAAGGCGTGCTCCAGTCGAGGAAGCGGGTGGCTTGCTCGGCCCAGAACGTACTGGGGTGTTCGATGGATTCGCGGTACAGGCGGTGGTAGTCGTCTTGACTCAGTTGTGCAGCCCGGCGGACGGCATCGGCCTTGGGGAACGTGCTGATATCGAACATGACGGTTCCTTATTCTTGTTGTGCGACAAGAATAAAGATGCGCCGAGAGACCGAAGGGTTCAAGTCGTACCCAAAACAACTGCAGGAGCGAGCCTGCTCGCGATGGGGCATGACATTCAACGCAAAGGTTGATTGTCAGACCGCAATCGCGAGCGGGCTCGCTCCTGCAGGGATAGCTATGTGGGGCTGGATTACCCGCGGTGACGCCCGCGGAAGTAGTTGATCAGGCCTTGGGTGGACGCGTCGTCAGCCGGGGTTTCCTCGCTGCCGACCAGGCGGTTGTAGACGCCTTTGCCCAGTTCCTTGCCCAGCTCCACGCCCCACTGGTCGAAGGCGTTGATGCCCCAGATCACGCTCTGCACGAAGACTTTGTGTTCGTACATTGCCACCAGTGCGCCGAGGCGACGCGGGCTGATGCGTTCGACCACCAGGGTGTTGCTCGGACGGTTGCCCGGAATCACCTTGTGCGGTGCGAGTTTCTGCACGTCGTCTTCACTCATGCCTTTCTCACGCAGCTCGGCTTGCGCCTCGGCCAGTGTCTTGCCCAGCATCAACGCCTGGCTTTGCGACAGGCAGTTGGCATACAGCCACTGGTGATGGTCGGACACCGGGTTGAAGCTGACGATCGGCACGATGAAGTCGGCCGGGATCAATTGGGTGCCCTGGTGCAGCAACTGGTGATAAGCGTGCTGACCGTTGCAGCCGACGCCGCCCCAGATCACCGGGCCGGTATCGGTGGACACTGGCGTACCGTCCTGGCGCACGCTCTTGCCGTTGGATTCCATGTCCAGCTGTTGCAAATGCTTGGTGATGTTCCGCAGGTAGTGGTCGTAAGGCAGGATTGCGTGGCTCTGCGCGCCCCAGAAATTGCCGTACCACACGCCGAGCAACGCCAGCAGCACCGGCATGTTCTGTTCGAACGGCGCGCTCTGGAAGTGCTGGTCCATGGTGTAGGCACCGGACAGCAATTCCTTGAAGTTGGACATGCCGATGGCGAGGGCAATCGGCAAACCGATGGCCGACCACAGCGAGTAACGCCCGCCGACCCAGTCCCACATCGGGAAAATGTTTTCCTCGCGGATACCGAAGGCGACGGCGGCGGCATTGTTGCTCGAAACCGCGATGAAGTGGCGATACAGCTCGGCTTCCGAACCACCCTGGGCCAGGTACCAGGCGCGGGCGGCCTGGGCGTTCTTCAGGGTTTCAAGGGTGTTGAAGGATTTCGACGAGACGATGAACAGCGTGGTCTCGGCGCGCAGTTTCATGGTCAGCTCGTGGAACTCGCTGCCGTCGATGTTTGCCAGATAGTGGCAACGCACGCCTTTCTGCGCGTAGGACAGCAAGGCTTCGGACACCAGCTCTGGGCCGAGGAACGAGCCACCGATACCGATGTTAACCACGTCGGTGATCGGCTTCTCGGAGTAACCGCGCCACAGACCGTCATGGATGCGGCCCACCAGATCGGTGATCTGGTTCAGCACCTTGTGCACTTCGGGCATCACATTGACACCGTTGACCGACAGCTTGTCGCCAACCGGACGGCGCAGCGCGGTGTGCAGGGCTGGGCGGCCTTCGGAGGCGTTGACGATTTCGCCGTCGAACAGCGACTTGATCGCACCCTGGAGGTCGACCGCATTGGCCAGACCCACCAGCAGGTTGCGGGTCTCGGCGTTGATCAGGTTCTTCGAATAGTCGAGAAACAGGCCGCAACTGCTGAGGGTGAACTGGGTAAAACGCTGCGGGTCGGCATTGAAAGCCTCGCGCATGCTGAAATCCTGCATGGCTTGGCGGTGGTCATTCAACGCTTGCCAGGCGGGCAGAGCGGTCACGTCGTGAGGAGTGCGGTAATACGCCATCGCTGCGGGTTTCCTTTTTACTTGAACGGCCTTTTGAACACTAAAAATACCGGAGCGCCAGGGGTCGGCGGTCCGGTCAACTGCGTCGACACGAATTCATGGCGCAGGGCGACTACAGTAAACCCCGCGCAGTGATCTGTCTTGACTTTGTCTGACCCGTTTCCGGTACTTTTTTAACATCAAGGTTAGGAACGGTCCGACAAACGGAAGGGGAGAGGTCTGGAATCAGGCAATTTGGACTGGCGAAGATCGCCTTCGTGGCAGCCAGCCTGCTGGCGATGGCGGTGTGTCCGTCAAAAAACATGGGTGACTGAACATTCACGATCGCCAGCAGGTTGGCTCTCACAGAGGGTTTGTGCTGTTTAGATGGGGGTGTCGAGATTCAGGTGCAGGTTGTCGATCAACCGCGTCGTCCCGAGGAACGCCGCCACCAGAATCACCAGGTCGCGATCCTCGGCCGTTGCCGGGCGCAAGGTCAGGGCGTGGCGAATTTCCAGGTAGTCCGTGCGTAAGCCTGCAGCTTCAAGCTGTTGGATCTGCGCATTGATCAGCGCCGGGAAATCCCGCTCACCCTGCTTGATCGACTCGGCAATCTCGCGCAGCGTGCGATAAACCACTGGCGCCACGGCCCGTTGTTCTTCGCTGAGGAAACCATTGCGCGACGACAGCGCCAACCCATCGGCCGCACGGACGGTCGGCTCGCCGATGATCTGGATCGGCATGTTCAGGTCATGAACCAGCGCGCGAATCACCGCCAGTTGCTGGAAGTCTTTCTCGCCGAAAATCGCCAGGTCCGGCTGGACCATGTTGAACAGTTTGCTGACCACCGTCGCCACGCCTTCGAAGTGTCCCGGACGGCTGGCGCCGCACAGGCCTTCGGACAGCTGCGGGACGCTGACACGGGTCTGGCCGGTCATGCCCTCGGGGTACATCTCTTCAACGGTGGGTGCGAACAACAGATCGCAACCAGCTTCGAGCAGTTTTTCCTGATCCGCCGCGAGAGTGCGCGGGTACTTGTCGAGGTCTTCGCCGGCGCCGAACTGCAGCGGGTTGACGAAAATGCTCGCGACCACGAAATCCACCCGCTGGGTGGCCTTGGTGATCAGCGCAACGTGACCGCTGTGGAGGTTGCCCATGGTCGGCACGAAGCCGATGCGCTTGCCTTCGCTGCGGGCGCGGGCCACGGCGGCCCGCAGTTCGCGTACGGTTTTTACGGTGTTCATGCAGAGAATCCGTGTTCGATGCCTGGGAAGGTCGCTGCCTTGACTTCGCTGACGTAGGCGCTCAAGGCCGCGTGAATGCTTTCCTGGCCAGCCATGAAGTTTTTCACGAACTTCGGTACGCGACCAGTGATCGACAGGCCGAGCATGTCGTGCAGGACCAGTACCTGGCCGTCAGTGCGGTTGCCTGCGCCAATGCCAATCACGGGAATCTTGACGGCCTGAGTGATTTCTTCGGCCAATTCGCTTGGCACACATTCGAGCAACAGCATGGCTGCGCCGGCCTGTTCCAGCGAAATTGCGTCGGCGCGCATCTGCCGTGCCTGGTTTTCGTTGCGGCCCTGGACTTTGTAGCCGCCAAGGATATTCACCGATTGCGGGGTCAGGCCCATATGCGCGCAAACCGGGATACCGCGTTCGGCGAGCAGGCGAATGGAATCTGCCAGCCACAATGCACCTTCGACCTTGACCATGTGCGCACCCGCTTGCATCAACAGGGCGCTGTTGGTCATGGCTTGTTCGGTGGTGGCATAGGCCATGAAAGGCAGGTCGGCGAGAATCAACGCATCGCTGTTACCGCGTTTGACGGCGGCGACGTGGTAAGCCATTTCGGCGGTGGTGACCGGCAAGGTGCTGTCGTGACCCTGCAAAACCATGCCGAGTGAGTCGCCCACCAGCAGTACTTCGACGCCAGCCTGATTGCAGGCGTGGGCGAAGGTCGCGTCATAGCAGGTCAGCATGGTGATTTTCTCACCTTTCTGCTTGAGGCTCTGGAGCGTGGTCAGGGTGATGGCTGGCATGTCAAAAAATCCTCGTTCAGGCGCTATGGAAACTACTGCGAGTAACGCGCGTGATTCGTCATGTACTCAGGCGCACGGTCTTTTGTCGTGCTTATAAGGCCTGGATTGCGCCCTTGTGTGCCGCATTGGCGGCAGCGGGACGCCTATAGTCGTGATGAGAACTCGGGAAGTCAATCCGGTGTGTTACCGCATTGTTACGGGTGGGGTGTTACCGAAGTAACTGATGCGTTTCAGCAGACTGCCGGACGCAAAGGAACCCAATTAAGGAGCAAGCCTGCTCGCGATAGCGGCGTGTCAGTCAACAATCCTGGTGATTGTTCAATCGCCATCGCGAGCAGGCTCGCTCCTACAGGGGGCTGCGTCAATCTTGGGACAGGCGTTCAAGTCCGACGAACGGGCAGGCGGCCAGCAGTTCGCGGAGGGTGCGGCCATCGGCCAGGTGCAGATCCGCGGGCGCCAGTTCGGCCAGCGGGTATAGAACGAAAGCCCGCTCCTGCATGTGATAGTGCGGCACTTTCAGGCGCGGCTCATCGATCAACCGCTCGCCGAACAGCAGGATATCGAGGTCCAGCGTACGTGGTCCCCAGCGCTCCAGTCGCTCGCGGCCCTGGCCGTTTTCGATGGCTTGCAAGGCATCCAGCAGGTCCAGTGGCGCCAGCGTGCTGTCGAGGGCGGCCACCGCATTGGTGTAACGCGGTTGGCCAGGGAGCAGCGAGTCGCTTTGATAAAACGCGGACACCCCGACCAGTTTCGATTGCGGCAGCTGCGCCAGCGCTTCAACAGCGCTGCGCAATTGTTCAGCCGGGTCAGCCAGGTTGCTGCCCATGCCGATGTAGATGCGTTCCATCGATTACTCGCCCGTGGTACTCGAAGCGCCCGCTGCGCGTTTGCGCTTGGAGCCGCCGCTGCGACGACGCTTGCGCGGCGCGCCGCCAGCTTCGTCCTTGCCGCTGAGGTCGCGAATCATGTCGCGACGTTCGCTTTCATTGGCATCCTGATAATCGGTCCACCATTCGCCCAGGCCATCGGTCTGCTCGCCGGCGCTTTCGCGCAGCAAGAGGAAGTCGTAACCGGCACGGAAGCGTGGGTTGTCCAGCAGCAGATCGGCGCGCTTGCCGCTGCGGCGGGGCAGGCGTTCCTGCATGTCCCAGATCTCGCGGATCGGCATGGTGAAACGTTTCGGGATCGCGATGCGCTGGCATTGCTCGGCAATCAGTTCGTGGGCTGCTTCCTGCATCGCCGGAATCGGCGGCATCCCACGTTCCTGCAAGCGCAGGACGCGAGCCGGCAAGGCTGGCCAGAGCAGCGCCGCAAACAGGAAGGCCGGAGTCACCGGTTTGTTCTGCTTGATCCGCAGGTCGGTGTTGATCAGCGCTTCGCTAATCAACGTATGGGTGTAAGTCGGGTTGTACTCCAGGGCCTCGGCACTGGCCGGGAACAGAGGATCGAACAGTTGCAGGTCGACCAGCATCTCGAAGGTGTCCGCGGCGTGGCCGGAAAGGAACAGCTTGAGTACTTCCTCGAACAGACGGGCCGATGGAATCTCGCGCAGCATCGGTGCCAGGTCGCGGATTGGCGTAGCGCTGTGTTTTTCGATGCCGAAATTCAGCTTGGCGGCAAAACGCACGGCTCGCAACATCCGCACCGGGTCTTCCTGGTAGCGCTGTTTCGGATCGCCGATCAGACGGATCAATTGATTGCGAATGTCGTGTACGCCGTTGGCGTAATCGAGAATCCGTTCGCTGACCGGATCGTAATACAGGGCGTTGATGGTGAAGTCGCGGCGTTGTGCGTCTTCTTCCAGGGTGCCATACACGTTATCGCGCAGGATGCGCCCGCTTTCGTTACGCGAGGATTGATTGTTGTCTTCCTCTTCATCGTTTTGCGGGTGATTGGCGCGGAAGGTCGCAACTTCGATGATTTCGCGACCAAAGTGGATATGCACCAGTTTGAACCGGCGACCGATGATTCGCGCATTGCGGAATTCGGCCCGAACCTGCTCAGGGGTGGCACTGGTGGCAACGTCAAAGTCTTTCGGCGTAATGCCGAGCAGCATGTCACGCACGCAGCCGCCAACCAGATACGCCTGGTAGCCAGCGCCCTGCAGGCGTTCGACGATGTTCACCGCGTAACGGCTGAATTGCCCCTTTTGCAGCGAATGTTGCCCGCTGTTGAGCACTTCAGGCGTGCTGCGGATGTGTTGCGTACGACGCAGGGGAGTACGGAATGACTGGAACAGCTTCTTCAGCATGGGATGCACTGTTTGAAGGAATGTTCGGCCAAAACAGAAGAATGACCGCATGATGGGCGGGGATTCTAGCATTTAGTCGGGGGATGGTGTAGGAAGCTGCGCAAGAGCTTGAAGGGGCTGTCTGCGGACGCAATAGGCATAGCGGCAGACTCTGGGAGCGCAGGGCGCCAAACGCCAGAAACTACAAGGGGAGCCGAAGCTCCCCAAGAAGTAGTTGCATGCTCTATTTTTGTTATTGGTTTCGGGCTTTTTGTTTTTGTTAAGTGCCCTCGCCATGAAGCTTTCCTTCATGACCCTCCCAATCGGGAGCCAAGAGCAAACGGATTGCTTTGGTCGCTGAATTGCAGTGATCTCTCGATCCAACCAGTACAGGCTCTGTCTTAAGACAGTTTTTGTTGTTCTCGGCCTGGTCGTGGGGCAAGCCCCAAATACAACGCCTCTCCAAAAGAATCAGTTAGCTGCGCCTCTCGCCGTCTTGTTTTTATTGTGCGTGAGTCGATTCGTCTTATTTTTATTGTCTTGTGCATTGCTTGTTATTGTTCTTGTACCAAACATATAGCAGGGTGCGTGCCAACTTTTGTGAAACCCAGTAAAACAAGGGGTTAGGCGTGCTGATGAGGTTTGCGCAGGCCAAAAAAAGCCGGGGCTTCGTTACCGTAAGCCCCGGCTTCTGTTACGTGAAAAAAACTGAGGTAACAGTTTTTTCACAAAGTCACCTGTTACCCGCACATGAGGTAGCTGCGGTTCAGCTCTCGCTGGCCACCCCGGTTTTGCGCCGTGGAATGCCCAGGCGCTGACGGCGTTCCCACAGGCACTTGCGGCTGACCCCGAGTTTGCGGGCCAGTTCGGTTTCGGTCATGTGGTCCTGGTGCTCGAGCACGAAATGCTGGAAATAATCCTCCAGGGACAAATCTTCGGTCGGCTCATGATTGTTGTTACCGGTGCTGGCGCTGCCCTGTTGCGGGGGCAGGCCGATGAACTCGTCGTCTTCCAGATCACCGAGTTCGATATCGATGCCCAGCAGCTCGGCGGAGATTTCCGGGCTCTCACAAAGAATGACTGCGCGCTCGACGGCGTTCTCCAGCTCACGCACGTTGCCTGGCCATGAGTAATGACGAATGGCTTGCTCCGCGTCCGGGGCGAATTTCAGGTCGGTACGATTGATCCGTGCGCTCTGCCGCGCCAGGAAGGCATTGGCGATTTCGTTGACGTCGGCACCTCGCTCGCGCAAGGCGGGCAATTTCAGCGCAATCACGTGCAGGCGGTAGTACAAGTCTTCACGGAACTGGCCGATCTTGGCCAGGCTCTTGAGGTCGCGGTGGGTCGCGGCAATCAAGCGCACATCGACTTTCTGCGACTGAACCGAGCCGACCCGGCGAATCTCGCCTTCCTGCAACACGCGCAGCAGTCGAGCCTGGGCTTCCAGTGGCAACTCGCCGATTTCATCGAGGAACAGCGTACCGCCATCAGCGGCTTCCACCAGGCCTGCACGCCCGGCGCTGGCGCCGGTGAACGCACCTTTTTCGTGGCCGAACAATTCGGACTCGATCAGGCTTTCCGGAATCGCCGCACAGTTCACCGAGATCATCGGTGCCTTGGCGCGCTTGGAGAGGTTGTGCAAGGCGCGCGCCACCAATTCTTTACCCGTGCCGGATTCGCCCTGGATCAGGACATTGGAATCGGTCGGTGCGACTTTGCGGATCTTGCCGTACAGATCTTGCATCGGCGGGCACGAGCCAATGATGCCGATTTCACCGTTGCTGTTGTCCGGGCCGGATTTGGCTGCGCCATTACTGGTTTTGCCGACAACCGGTTCACCGCTGGTCTGCAACGATTGGCGGTCGCGCAGGATGCGCGCGACGGCCTGGAGCATTTCGTCGTGATCGAAAGGCTTGGCGATGTAATCCACCGCGCCCATTTTCATCGAATCCACCGCCGAGCGCAGACTGGCGTAACTGGTCATGATCAGCACCGGAGTGCCCTGGCCGAGTTTGATCAGCTCGGTGCCCGGGGCGCCCGGAAGACGCAGGTCACTGACGATCAGGTCGAACGTGGGAATGGTGAAGCGTTCTTGTGCTTCCTGCACTGAACCGGCTTCGCTGACCTGATACTGGTTACGTTCCAGCAGGCGGCGCAAGGCGGAGCGGATAATTGTTTCGTCTTCGACGATCAAAATGTGCGGCATTGATTCGATACTCTCGACGGTCTCAGTTCACAGCGGACGTCGCTTCGACATGACGCGGCAATGTCACCCGTATACGGGTGCCGCGCTGGCTCTGAACATCAGCCGGGCTGTCGATGGTGATTTGTCCATAATGCTCTTCAACGATGGAATAGACCAGTGCAAGGCCCAGACCGGTACCTTCACCCGGGTCCTTGGTGGTGAAGAAGGGTTCGAACAATCGGTCCATGATGCTCGAGGGGATACCGCTGCCTTCGTCTTCCACGATCAGGTCGACCGTGTGTTCGCCGGCTTCGCTCTTGACCCGCACTGCGCTGCCGGGAGGTGAGGCATCGCGGGCGTTTGAAAGTAGATTGATCAATACCTGCGCCAGCCGCTGCGGGTCGCCTTCGACCCAGTGATCGGGGTCGCACAGGTTGTAGAACTGCACTTCGAAATTACGTCGGTTCAGCGCCAGCAAACCGATTGCGTCCTGGGCGACCTCCGCCAGACAAACGGGCTCGTCGCTGTGCTGGTGGCTGCCCGCATGGGCAAAACTCATCAGCGATTGCACGATGCGCGACACACGTTTGGTCTGTTCGAGGATCTGCCCGCTGATTTCTTTGAGCTCGCCATCCTCTTCGCGCTCCTCGCGCAGGTTTTGCGCCAGGCAAGCAATTCCGGTGATCGGGTTGCCGATTTCGTGGGCTACCCCGGCGGCCAGTCGACCGATGCTGGCCAGGCGTTCGGAGTGCACCAGTTTGTCTTCGAGCATCTGGGTTTCGGTCAGGTCTTCCACCAGCAGCACCAAGCCGCTGTTGCCTGGCGCGAGCGGCTCGTCGATCGCCGCTTTGTGCAGGTTGAGCCAGCGCGTCTGGCCGTCGAGGGCCAAGTGCTGCTTGTGCAAATGCTCGTCGGGGACGTTGATGAAGCCTTGCAGCAGTTCTTTCCATGGGTCGGCGATCGTACTCAGGCGCGAACCGACCACGCGCTGCGCGGCGATACCGGTCAACTCCTCCATGGCTTTGTTCCACATGAGGATTTCCTGATCCTTGGCCAGCGAGCAGACGCCCATCGGCAACTCCTGCAGGGTCTGGCGGTGATAGCGGCGCAGGGCATCGAGTTCAGCCGCCAGGCCGGTCAGGCGCGAGTGGTAATCCTCGAGGCGGCTTTCGATGAAGTGAATGTCTTCGGTGACATAGTTTTCGCCACCCGCCTTGTAAGGCAGGAACGTCTCGACCATGTCCTGGGCCACGCTCGGCCCCATCAGACCGGAGAGGTTGGCCTCGATGCGGTCACGCAAGCGGCGCAAGGCGTAAGGTCGACGCTCGTCGAAGGGCAGATAGAGGTCGCGCAGTGCCTGTTCGACTTCCTTCTGTGCCGCTTTGGCGCCCAACGGTTTGGCCAGTTGCGTGGCGAACTCCTGTGGCGAGGCGGCATGCAGTTCGCGGCGTTGCGGGCGACGCACGTTGTCCACGGCGCAAGCTTCGGCGGCGCTGGCTTCTTCGGTGCTGGCGTTGGTGAACAGCGAGATCAGGGTGAACATCAACACGTTGGCGGCCAGCGAGGCGATTGCGGCCATGTGCCAACTGGTGTCGTCCAGCACGTAGATCATGTTCAACAGCGGAATGTAGAAGCCTTGCAGATTGCCGACCAACGGCAACAGCATGGTCACCAGCCACACCAGAATCCCCGCCAGCAAACCGGCGATGAAGCCGCGGCGGTTGGCGGTCGGCCAGTACAGGACCGAGAGTACGCCGGGCAGGAACTGCAAGGTGGCAACGAACGCGACGATGCCGAGATTGGCCAGATCCTGTTCGGCACCCAGCAGCAGATAGAAGCCGTAACCGGCCATGATGATCGCGACGATCAGGGCGCGGCGGGTCCACTTCAGCCAGCGGTAGATGTTGCCCTCGGCTGGCGGCTGATAGAGCGGCAGCACCAGATGGTTGAGCGCCATCCCCGACAACGCCAGCGTAGTGACAATGATCAGGCCGCTGGCGGCGGACAATCCGCCGATATAGGCCAGCAACGCCAACGCCTTGCTATTGGCGGCAATACCAATGCCCAGGGTGAAATATTCCGGGTTGGTGGTGGCGCCGAGTTTCAGGCCGGCCCAGAGAATCAACGGTACTGCCAGGCTCATCAACAGCAGGAACAGCGGCAAGCCCCAGCTTGCACTCACCAATGAGCGCGGGTTGAGGTTTTCGGTAAAGGTCATGTGATACATGTGCGGCATCACGATGGCGGAGGCGAAGAACACCAGCAGCAAGGTTCGCCACGGGCCTTCCTGCAGCGGCGTGTGAAGCGCGGCGAGAGCGGTCTGGTTTTGCAGCAGCCAAAGCTCGAGTTGCTGCGGGCCATCGAATACGCCGTACAGCGCATACAGGCCGACGCCACCGAGTGCAATCAGCTTGATCACCGATTCGAAGGCAATCGCAAACACCAGCCCTTCATGTTTCTCACGGGTGGCGATGTGTCGGGAGCCGAAGAAAATCGTGAACAGCGTGATCAGCGCACAGAAACTCAGGGCCACGCGATGCTGCACCGGCTCGCGGGTGAGGATGCCGATGGAGTCCGCCACCGCCTGAATCTGCAACGCCAGCAGCGGCAATACGCCGACCAGCATGAAAATCGTGGTGAGCGCACCAGCCCAGGTGCTGCGAAAGCGGAAGGCAAACAGGTCCGCCAGGGACGACAGCTGATAAGTACGGGTAATTTTCAGGATCGGATACAGCAACACCGGCGCCAGCAGAAATGCGCCGGAAACACCGAGATAGCTGGACAGGAAGCCGTAGCCGTACTGATAGGCCAGGCCGACCGTGCCGTAAAACGCCCAGGCACTGGCGTAGACGCCCAGCGACAGGGTGTAGGTGAGCGGATGGCGAATGATCGCCCGCGGGATCATGCCCCGTTCGCTGATCCAGGCTACGCCGAACAGCACCGCCAGGTACGCGGCGCTGATCAGGATCATCTGGGTCAGGCTAAAGCTCATCGGCATCTTTTTGGCTCTGCAGGATGAAGGTCACGACAATCAGGATCAGCCAGAGCAGATAAGGGCGATACCAGGCGCCCGTGGCGTCGATCCACCAATCCATGATGGCCGGGGAAAACAGATAAATCCCCACTACCAGGAGCAGGACCAAGCGATAGATGTACATCCCGGCCTCTCTTTTTTATCCGCGTGCCCGAAAACGTGCGGCGATGGTAACGGATGGGCGTGCCACTGCAAGCATGATCACTGTAGTTGTGCCTCGGGAAGGCTCAGTGTGCGCGGGATCAGCGAGGCGTCCCAATGGGCGATGCCCCAGTCGAGCACTTCCCGTGGTGTGCCATGAACCAGTTCGGCGCCGGGGTTTTGCCCCAGTGCGCGCAAGGCTCGCAGCAACAAAGGTGTGGCCTGGTCTTCCGTCAGCGGTGGCGAACGGTAGGACTTGCCCAGTTTGTTGCCGTCGGGCTGGGTAATCAGCGGGATGTGCAAGTACCGCGGTTGGCGCAAGCCAAGCAGTTCCTGCAAGTAAAGCTGGCGCGGCGTGGAGTCGAGCAGGTCGGCGCCACGCACGATGTCGGTAATGCCTTGCCAGGCATCGTCCAGCACCACCGCCAATTGATAGGCGTAGAGTCCGTCGCGGCGGCGAATGACGAAATCACCGACGTCCCGGCCCAGGTGTTGGTGGAACTCGCCTTGTACGCGGTCGATGAAGTGGTAATCCAGTTCAGGGACGCGAATCCGGATGGCGGCATCTTCAGTGCCATGCCCGGCGTTGCGGCACAAACCCGGGTAAATGCCGTGATACGGCTCCAATTGTTTGCGCGAGCACGTACAGGCGTAGGCCAGACCGATGTTGAACAGGCGATTGAGCACTTCAGCGTAGGCGTCGTGACGCTCGCTCTGGCGAACCAGTTCGCCATCCCACTCGAAACCGTAACTTTCCAGCGCCCTGAGTATGGCGGCCTGGGCACCGGGCTCTTCTCGGGGCGGGTCCAGGTCTTCCATGCGCATCAGCCAACGGCCACCCACCGCACGCGCATCCAGGTAAGAAGCCAGTGCCGCGACCAGCGAACCAAAATGCAAATGGCCGCTTGGCGTGGGGGCGAAGCGCCCGATGTAGGTGGGGGAGGTGATGGTGGTCATAAAGCGATGTCGGGCTGTCCAATCGTTTTGAGCATGGCTCGAGCGGCCTTCGCGAGCAAGCTTCGCTCCTACAGGAGATATCGCCAGTCTCTGTAGGAGCGAAGCTTGCTCGCGAAGGCGATTCCGAAGGCGTAACAGGTATCGGCAAATATCGGAAACAAAAACGGAGCGTTCGCACGCTCCGTTTTTCATTCAAGTCGCCATTATTTGCCGACTTGCTTTTCCTTGATTTCCGCCAGGGTCTTGCAGTCAACGCACATGTCGGCGGTAGGGCGGGCTTCCAGTCGCTTGACGCCGATTTCGACGCCGCAGGACTCACACCAGCCGTATTCTTCGTCTTCGATCAATTGCAGGGTTTTGTCGATTTTCTTGATCAACTTGCGCTCGCGGTCGCGGGCGCGCAATTCGAGGCTGAATTCCTCTTCCTGGCTGGCACGGTCTGCCGGATCAGGGAAGTTGGCCGCTTCGTCTTTCATGTGATCAACCGTACGGTCGACTTCCTGCATCAAGTCCTGTTTCCACTTGTTCAGGACCTTGGTGAAATGAGCGCGCATGGGCTTGCCCATGTACTCCTCGCCCGGAACTTCTTTATAGGGTTCGAAGCCGCTGATCGACGGGACTGCCTGTTGCTTTGCTTGGGTGGACATGAAATAGACCGCCTCTACTCTTGTAATCCATTGCGCAGGATTGCTCCATCACCGACACCTGCCGGCCCTGCGGCTGCAAGCGGGCGAACTTACCAGATCAAATCAGACCGCGCTACTCCCGGATGTCGAGCCCGCGGCCTGTGGCGCTTGCAAATGCTGGCAAAGCGCTGTCTGGTGGGTCTGGAGCGCTGCTCAAATATTGATTTTAGTCAAACCTTGGGCGCTCGCTTGAGTCGTTTTGGGTCTGGGCCATAACGCCTCTGACCGCTTTAGGTTCTCGCTCGTTCCTGCGCTTGGGTAGAATCGATTCTTTTCTTCGTTGAAGGAAGGCCAATGGCTCAGTCCTACAGTGCTCGCAGTCGCGCGATCGAACCTTTTCATGTCATGGCGTTGCTCGCACGGGCCAATGAATTGCAGGCCGCCGGCCACGATGTCATCCACCTGGAAATCGGCGAGCCGGACTTCACTACCGCCGAGCCGATCATTCGTGCGGGGCAAGCCGCGCTGGAGGCAGGCCGGACCCGTTACACCGCGGCCCGTGGCATTCCTGAACTGCGTGAGGCCATTTCGGGCTTTTATCAACAGCGTTACGGGTTGAACATCGACCCGCGCCGCATTCTCATAACGCCCGGGGGTTCCGGTGCCCTGTTGCTGGCCAGTGCCTTGCTGGTCGATCCGGGCAAGCATTGGCTGCTGGCAGACCCGGGATACCCGTGCAACCGACACTTTTTGCGATTGGTCGAAGGCGCGGCGCAATTGGTGCCGGTCGGCCCGGATGTGCGTTATCAATTGACGCCCGGCTTGATCGAGCGGCATTGGGATCATGACAGCGTCGGCGCGCTGGTTGCGTCACCGGCCAATCCGACCGGGACAATACTGACCCGCGATGAGCTGGCCGGGCTGTCTCGCGCGATCAAGGAGCGCCATGGTCACCTGGTAGTGGACGAGATCTACCATGGCCTGACCTATGGCACCGATGCCGCCAGTGTGCTGGAAGTCGACGACAGTGCCTTCGTGCTTAATAGTTTTTCGAAGTATTTCGGCATGACCGGCTGGCGCCTGGGTTGGCTGGTCGCGCCAGAAGCCGCGGTCGGCGAGTTGGAGAAGCTTGCGCAGAACCTGTACATCAGCGCCCCAAGCATGGCTCAACACGCCGCGTTGGCCTGCTTCGAGCCGGCGACCATCAGCATTCTCGAAGAGCGTCGTGCCGAATTCGGGCGGCGTCGGGATTTCCTGTTGCCAGCGCTGCGTGAGTTAGGCTTCGGGATTGCCGTCGAGCCGGAAGGTGCCTTCTATTTGTACGCTGATATCAGCAAGTTCGGCGGTGATGCCTTCGCGTTCTGCCGCCATTTCCTCGAAACCGAACACGTAGCGTTTACCCCTGGGCTGGATTTCGGTCGCTATCAGGCGGGGCACCATGTGCGGTTTGCTTATACCCAAAGTCTGGATCGCCTGGAGGAAGCGGTGGATCGGATCGCTCGTGGTCTGCGGAGTTGGCAAGGCTGATGCGCTTTCATCCTCCTCTCGAAGAAGGTCGGCTGATACGTCGTTACAAGCGTTTTCTTGCCGATATCGAGACCGTTAGCGGCGAGTTGCTGACTATTCATTGCCCAAACACCGGCTCGATGCTCAATTGTCAGGTCGAAGGCGGGCAAGTCTGGTTCAGCCGCTCCAATGACCCCAAACGCAAATTGCCAGGTACCTGGGAAATTGGTGAGACGCCACATGGGAGGCATTTTTGCGTGAATACCGGTCGGGCCAATGGCTTGATCGAAGAAGCGCTGCGGGCGGGTGTCATCACGGAACTGAACGGTTTTACCGAGCTCAAGCGCGAAGTGGCCTATGGTCAGGAAAAGAGCCGGATCGATTTCCGTCTCGACTACCCCGAAGGGCCGGCCTATGTAGAGGTGAAAAGCGTCACCCTGGGTTTCGGCGGCATCGCCATTGCCGCGTTCCCTGATGCCGTGACCCAGCGTGGGGCCAAACACCTTCGGGAGCTTGCCCACTTGGCTCGAGACGGGATTCGTGCGGTGCAACTGTATTGTGTCAACCTGACCGGGATCGACGCCGTGCGCCCGGCACAAGAAATCGACCCGGTCTACGCGACGGCGTTACGTGAGGCTGTGGCTTGTGGTGTTGAAGTCCTGGCTTATGGCGTGAGCCTGACCCATGAAGAAATGGTGGTGGATCGACGGCTGGAGGTGCTGTTGGGCGATTAAAGGCTGACCCAGATCCCTTGGCTATCCTCACGGCAGGTAACGCGGGTCAGCGATTGGCCCGCGCAAGGGCCGGACACACATTCGCCATCCTCGATCAAGAACAGCGCGCCGTGGGTGGCGCACTGGATCAAGCTGTTGCTGGGGTCGAGAAACTGGTCAGGCGTCCACTCCAGGCCCACGCCCCGGTGCGGGCAGCGATTGATGTACACATAAACCTGGCCGCCCCGGCGCACGGCAAAGAGTTTCTGGCCATCGATCTCGAAGCCGCGGCTACTGGCATCGGCCAGCTCAACGCCGGCACACAGAAGTTTCATGTTGGTCCTCAGGTCCCGCAATGGTGACCGGATGTGTATGAGCTTGACGTAAAAATGCGAGTGATTATCAAATGACTGACTAGCCGGCCTAGCGGCAGCCAGATGCGCAGGATACTTGGCTTGTCGATTCAGTGCCCGGGAAACCCTAAAAGGAAGCTCTTCATGCGTCTGACTACCCGTGTTGCTGCACTCTGCGTCGGATTCTTCGTTTGCTATCACGCGACTGCCGGCGAGTTACCGCAACGCTGGGTGAGTGCGGGGGGAGCGCTGTCCGAGTGGGTGACTGAGTTGGGCGGTGAGTCGAAATTGGTGGGGGTCGATACCACCAGTCAACATCCTGAAATCCTCAAGGCACTGCCCAGTATCGGCTATCAACGCCAGCTTTCGGCGGAGGGCATCTTGAGTTTGCGCCCGCAGATATTGGTCGGCACAGAGGAAATGGGGCCGCCGCCGGTGCTGTCGCAGGTACGCAGTGCGGGTGTGCAGGTCGAATTATTCTCGGCGCAACCGGACCTCTCCACGCTGCAGAATAACCTCCAGCGTTTGGGCAAGTTACTCGGCGCGGAAGACCGGGCTAGTCAATTGCTGGCCACTTATCAACAGGCCCTCGAGCAACAGAAAGTCCGGGTGACCCGTGCACAGCTGACGAAACCATCGCCCGGCGTTCTGATGTTGCTCGGTCATGCAGGTGGCAAACCGCTGATTGCCGGCAAGGACACCGCTGCCGATTGGCTGCTGCAACGGGCCGGCGGCCACAATCTGGCGACCCACACCGGATACAAACCATTCTCCAACGAGTCGCTGGTGAGCCTGGATCCCGATGTCCTGGTGTTTGCCGACAGGGCATTGAGCGGCAATGCGGCGCGGGCCGCGTTGTTCAAGGAAAACCCGATTCTGGCATCCACTCGTGCCGCCAGGGATGGGCGGGTCATCGAGCTCGATCCAACCTTGCTCGTAGGTGGATTGGGGCCACGTTTACCTGAAGTTCTGAAAAAGCTCGCCGACGAGTTCTATCCCGAAACAGACGGTCAGTAAGTCGTGTGACTTTTCCAAGGCAAAAAAAAGACCCGGCAAGAGCCGGGTCAAATAACCGTGATTAGCCTGATGAGGAGATAATCTGAGAGTCCGAACCAAGGGCTATTCAGAAAATCGACCAGTCTCGCGACCAGTTGTGATAATCATAGCGATTCTCATTAGCGAGTCAACATCTGATTACCCGTTTTCCAGCCTGTTGATGAGCTTTCGATGTAAGTCGTTGAAATAGCTGACTTTGGTCGATCGTTTTTGATGAGTTAATTTTTCATTGGCTTGATTCCAAGGGAAGCGACAGCCGTCATTCAGCTCTTGTGGCGTGAAGAAATAGCCTCCAATTGTTTGTTCAGGGCTTCTTTGCGTTCGGCAGGAATGTCATTCCAGTGCACATCCATCAGGGCGCCTTCTATTGCATACAACAACACCTTGGAAGCCCTGAAGCCGCGCGTGCGCACGGCCCGATAAGCATCCACCGCCCCGAGGCGACGCAAGTCAGAGGCGCTGTGGATGCCCACGGCATGCAGCCACTGCGCCGACGTCTTGCCAAGATTTTTCAGGTGTTGCAGTTCATCATTCATCAAGCCTCCTTGCGATGGCCGAATGGTGCGTGGGCAAGCTTCTGAGGAGTGTAGCCATCAGCAGGAAAAGCGTTATCGTTTGGTCGTTTTCGACGCAAAAGCTTCTAAGCGTCGTTGAAAAAGCACGCGGATAAAATCCGCGAAACGGGCAGGAAGCAGCGGGGAACAGCTGGAAATCAGAGGAAATACACCTGAAGTCCAGCGCAAGGCGGGGGCGCTGGACTTGTCAATTTACGCACGGGATTCAGCGTGTGCGATAACGCAATCGGGTACCGAAGTTCATCGACATCAGAATTTCGTCAGCGCTGAGTTCCGCTGGAAAGTAGGCGCCGGAAATCTGTGCATGGGCCAGGCTCGCGCCTTCAAGCGAAGCCTTGCGAAAATCGATGCCACGCAAATCGGCGGATCGAAAATAAGCATCGGTGAAGTCGATACCATCAGCATTGAGTTCGCGCAGGTCCAGGCCTCGGAAATCGCCTCCGACCATGTCGATCGGTCCTTCCTTTGGTCGTTCGTTATTGAATCCTGTGATGTCGTCCTTGTGCAGCAAGGCATACAGCGGGGTGTCGAGAAGTTTCGGCTGGCTCATGTCGCATCACCTGTTGGTTTTATGACGCCAGTATAGTGCCACTATTTGACAGCCGTGAAGCCGCAGAGGGCTTCACGACCGAAATACTTTTTACAGCCCCGGAAGGCGTTGGCGAATCTGCTCTACCACGGTGTCAAGCGTCCCGCTTTCATTGGTCTGGACGCGTTTGCTGCAGAGAATTTCCGCTGGCGTGAGGGCTTCGCGACTGGCTTGTTGAGCCTCGATAACGGCCAATGTCGCGTCGGATGGATCCGATTTCTCGGCCTGACGTTGTTGCAGCCAGCTTTCGATGACAGCTTGAGGGGCATTGCAATCCAGAATCAGGAACGGTGCGCCAGTCGCTTCTGCCACCTTTGCTGCACTGTCACGTTGATCGTGCTTTAGGTAGGTCGCATCAACCACCACCGGGAAACCGGCGTGCAGAATCACCGCGGCAATTTCATGCAGGCGCTGGTACGTGGCGGTACTGGCTTCGCTACTGTAGATGCCTGCCTGCAGATCGTTCGCCATCGTCTGTTCACCAAACAGGCGTTTGCGTTCTACGTCGGAGCGCAGGCGAATGGCGCCCAGTGCTTCCACCAGACGCATGGCCACATGGCTTTTGCCTACTGCGGAGACGCCGTGGGTGATGGCCATGAAACGGGAAGGAATGGTGCTGTAGCTTTCCGCCAGGTTGGCGTAATTGCGGTACTGGCGCAGGCTGGTGGCACGTTGCACCGGCGTGGCATCGGCCGGCATGCTGAACAGTGCGACCTTGGCGCGCACCAGCGCACGGTAGGCTTTATAGAAGTTCAGCAGTTCCAGGCCCTGATAATCGCCAGTCAGTTCCAGGTACTGGCTGATGAAACGCCGTGCCAGGCATTTAAGGCCGCGGTCTTCCAGGTCCATCGCCAGGAAAGCGCTGTCGGCGTAAACATCGGTGAAGCGGAAGGGCTCGTTGAACTCGATGCAGTCGAAGATCACGACCTTGCCGTCGATCACCGTGGCGTTACCCAAATGGATGTCACCATGGCATTCGCGGATGAAGCCATCTGCCTTGCGTTGCACGAGCAGTGGCTTGAGGCGTTCGAAGCTGCTTTCGGCCCAGGCTTGCAGGGCGTCGAGTTGTTGAAGGTCAGCCTTGTCGCTGATGAACGGCAGGATTTGTTCGAAGTTCTGGCGCACGGGGGCCATCACGCTGTCGGGGGTGCCGGCTTCATGTTCCGCCGGGACTTTCGGTGCGTTGAGGTGGAAGCGAGCAATCTGGGCTGCCATCTCATCGATGTGTGCGGTAGTCAGTTCGCCGTTGGCTTGCAGGGTGCTGAGCAAGCCGGTCTGGGGGAACTGGCGCATTTTCAGCGCGTATTCGATGGCCGGGCCATCCCCGCCCAATTGAGGTGCTTCGGCACTGCCGGTAATCGGCAATACTTCAAGATAAAGATCGTCAGTCAGGCGCTGGTTCAAGCGAAGCTCTTCGCCACAGAAATGCTTGCGGGCTTCGAGGGTCGTGAAGTCGAGGAAGCCGAAATTCATCGGTTTCTTCACTTTATATGCAAAGTCGCCAGTCAGCAGTACCCAGGAAATGTGGGTTTCGATGAGCTGGAACCCGTCTACGGAGTGCGGGTAGAGGGCCGGGTTTTGCAGGGCGGCGATCAGGGACTGGCTCACAGGCGATCCTTCAGAGTCTGGAAAAATTTCAGGTCGCTATTATGGCGGCTAGCCAGCCTAACGCAAACTCGGAGGGCTCCTGTTGGGGACGAATAAAGTGCGTATAATCCGCCGCCATGACTCGTACCCGATCCCCCCGTACCCCTAAAAAACCACCTTCCCGAGGCTTGCGGCCTTGGCTGGGCTGGGCCCTTAAACTCAGTCTGGTCGGCCTGGTAGTGCTGGCCGGATTCGCGGTTTACCTCGATGCCGTCGTGCAGGAGAAGTTTTCCGGCAAGCGCTGGACCATTCCGGCGAAGGTATACGCGCGCCCGCTCGAGCTGTTCGTCGGACAAAAGCTGAGTCGCGACGACTTTCTTACCGAGCTCGATGCTTTGGGCTATCGCCGTGAAAGTGTGAGCAATGGCCCCGGCGCTGCGGCGGTCAACGGTAATACTGTTGATTTGAATACCCGTGGTTTCCAGTTTTATGAAGGCATGGAACAGGCGCAGCCGGTGCGTGTGCGTTTCTCCGGCGACTATGTGGCCGAACTCTCGGCGACGAACGGTTCGAAGCTTTCGGTAGTGCGCCTGGAGCCGCTGCTGATCGGCGGGATTTATCCGAAGAACCTCGAAGACCGCATTCTGATCAAAATCGATCAGGTCCCGCCCTATTTGCTGGAAACCCTGGTCGCAGTGGAAGATCGGGATTTCTATAGCCATTGGGGCGTGTCGCCCAAGTCGATTGCGCGAGCTGTCTACGTCAACACTTCTGGCGGCAAGATGACTCAGGGCGGCAGTACGCTCACGCAACAACTGGTCAAGAATTTCTACCTGACCAGCGAACGCAGCCTGAGTCGTAAACTCACCGAAGCCATGATGGCGATGTTGCTCGAGTTGCATTACGACAAACGGGAAATTCTTGAGGCCTACCTCAATGAAGTGTTCGTCGGTCAAGACGGTCAGCGCGCTGTGCACGGTTTCGGTCTGGCCAGCCAGTTTTTCTTCGGGCAGCCATTGTCCGAACTGAAGCTGCATCAAGTCGCGATGCTGGTAGGCATGGTCAAGGGGCCTTCCTATTACAACCCGCGTCGCAATCCTGAGCGGGCACTCGAGCGGCGCAATCTGGTGCTGGACGTGCTTGAACAACAAGGTGTTGCCAGTGCCGAGCAAGTCGCCGCCGCGAAAAAAATGCCGTTGGGCGTGACAACGCGAGGCAAGCTGGCGGACAGCTCGTTCCCTGGCTTCCTTGATCTGGTCAAGCGTCAACTGCGTGAAGACTATCGCGACGAAGACTTGACCGAAGAAGGCCTGCGCATCTTCACCAGTTTTGACCCGATCCTGCAGATGAAGGCCGAAGCGTCGGTCAACGACACCTTCAAGCGTCTTTCCGGGCGCAAAGGATCTGACGACGTCGAGGCGGCCATGGTCGTGACCAATCCGGAAACCGGTGAGGTCCAGGCCATGATTGGCAGTCGCCAGGCCAGTTTTGCCGGTTTCAACCGGGCACTGGATGCTGTGCGACCTATCGGCTCGTTGATCAAGCCAGCGGTGTATCTGACCGCGCTTGAGAAACCCAGCCAGTACACATTGACCAGTTGGTTGTCGGACGAATACTTTTCGGTCAAAGGGGCGGATGGCCAGGTCTGGAAGCCGCAAAACTATGATCGTCGTTCTCACGGCACGGTCTTCCTTTATCAAGGTCTGGCGCATTCCTACAATCTGTCGACTGCGCGTCTCGGTCTGGCGGTGGGTGTGCCCAATGTCCTCAAGACTTTGGGGCGTCTGGGCGTAAGCCGCGAATTTCCGGCCTTCCCTTCGATGTTGCTGGGCGCTGGCGGCATGACGCCGATTGAAGTCGCGACCATGTATCAGACACTCGCCAACGGTGGCTTCAATACGCCGATGCGCGGGATTCGCAGCGTGCTGACGGCGGAGGGGGAGCCGCTCAAGCGTTACCCTTTCCAGATTCAACAGCGTTTCGACCCGGCTTCGATTTATCTGATCCAGAGCGCCATGCAGCGGGTCATGCGGGAAGGCACCGGCAGTTCGGTTTACAACGTGTTACCGAAAACCTTGACCCTGGCGGGCAAGACGGGGACCAGTAACGACTCCCGAGACAGTTGGTTCGCTGGCTTCAGTCAGGACTTGCTGGCGGTGGTCTGGTTGGGGCGCGATGACAATGGCAAGACGCCATTCACCGGCGCTACTGGCGCATTGCAGGTCTGGACCAGCTTCATGCGTAAGGCAGACCCACTTCCCCTGGACATGCCGCAGCCGGACAATATCGTTCAGGCCTGGGTTGATTCGCGAACCGGACAAGGCTCCGATGCCGGTTGCCCAGGTGCCGTGCAGATGCCGTATATTCGCGGCAGCGAACCGCCTCCCGGTGCCGCTTGTGGGGGTGAAAACCCTGCAGAGACGGTGATGGATTGGGTCAAGGGCTGGATGAATTAAGCAAAGAGGGTTTCAAGTGAACAAGTGGTTGATTCCAGCGGTTACCGCCGTGGCTTTGCTCAGCGGTTGTTCTTCAGTGCAGCGTGGTTCGATTCCGGTTGTGGATTCCGGTACCGCGGTTTCCAACAGCGAGCGCGTTTCCGCGAACGGTGGTTATCGCCAGACGACGTTGAAGCGTCCCGTGCAATCGCAAACACAGGCGATTCCACAAGGCGATACCGGTGTGGTTGTGATGATCCCGGGCGGGGGCGCAACGACGTCGACACCGATCAGCACCACACCGATTACTCCTGGGCCGATCACGCCAGGGCCGATTGATACATCGCCGGTTCAATCTGCGCCGGTCAATCAGGGCAGCTACAGCATGCCGTCGACGCCGAGCGGAATTCCGTCGGCGAGTTCTGGTGGCCTGTCTGCCGACGAGCAATTGGACGGCCCGGTCCTTGCGTTGCTGACCACTGCTCAGCAACAACAGGCTGGCGGCGACCTGAACGGTGCGTCCTCGAGCCTGGAGCGCGCCCAACGAGTAGCCCCGCGTGAACCTCAAGTGCTTTATCGCCTGGCGCAAGTGCGCATGGCCCAAGGTGATGCCGCGCAAGCCGAGCAATTCGCCCGTCGTGGCCTGACCTTCGCCAATGGCCGTCCGGCTCTTCAAGCCAGCCTCTGGGAGCTGATCGCTCAGGCTCGCGAGAAACAGGGTGATTCCTCTGGTGCGGCACTGGCCCGTCAGAAAGCCAAGGTTACGTCGTAATGGACGCACGTTTTCTCCAGATCGCCGATCAGTTGCTGCTGATCGAGCGAGAGCTGCGGATACAAGGGTGGTGGGACGACGTTCGGCCATCCGCCGAAGCGCTTTCCAGCGTGGAACCCTTTTCGGTCGATACGCTGGACTTCGAACAATGGCTGCAGTGGATATTCCTGCCGCGCATGAAAGCGATCCTCGAGCAGGACCTGCCGTTGCCGAATGCTTCAGGGATTCAGGAAATGGCCGAAATGGTCTTCGCTGGACGCAATGTCCAGGGCCGGGATCGCCAGTTGCAAGTGCTGCTCAAAGAGTTTGATCAACTGATCACCGCGGCCCGCTGACTCCCCCCGCCCATTGCAGGAGCCGACCAAACTCGGCTCCTGCAGGCGTTCACTGGCAGTTGTCCGCGATCTGTTTCTGCGTTTCGCCGATGCGCTCTTGCCGCTGTGCATCGTCCAGACGGCGCAACTGTCCTTCCACTTCCTCCCTGAGTCGCGGATTGTTCTGCAACTGCGCAAGATTCGTTCGCGCCTGCTCACAAAACACTTTCAACTGTTCCTGCTGCTCGGCAACCTGCTTCTTGACGCTGTTGTCGATGGCCTGTTGATTGCCGATGGCGCCGCCGTTGCCGGGGATGGGTGGTTTGCCCGGCGATGAAGCGGGGGTGACAATGGTCGTGGCTGGCAGGCCTGGGGGCGGCTGGCCATCGAAATGGGTAACGCCTTGGGCGTCGACCCATTTGTAAATCTGCGCGGCCATGGCCGCCGGGCTGAGGACGACCAACAGGCCGGCGATGAAGAAGTGCGTACGCATGCCAATTCCTAGTCAAAAGTTGCGCAATTGAAGCTAACACACATGGGATTTATAGGTTTTTTCTTGCGTTCTCATGCGGTTACTAGAATAAAGCACATAGACGGCTTGACTTGCGAAGGGCGAAACAGAAGAATCCAAAGTCCGCTGTACAGGGACTGCCAGAAGCAGACCCTCTCAGCAGATCATGAGGCGCACATCCGCGCCGACCTGTTACACCCGCAACGCGTTACCTCGCGCTGGGTGGGAGAAGCCCGCAACACTTGGGACGATCCCAATACTTGCTCAGTCAGTGCTGACGTAGTCGGCGACCACCGTCGCTCATGCTCTGCCGAGAAGTAAACCTATTAAGACCCGTCCCTTTTTCATGGGTCGGTATTCTGGCGTTTTAGAGGTGAACAACGTGGAGCTTTTATCTGGCGGTGAGATGCTCGTCCGCTTTTTGCGTGACGAAGGCGTCAAATATATCTACGGGTACCCGGGTGGTGCTCTTCTTCATGTCTACGATGCCCTGTTCAAAGAACCGGAAGTGACCCACATCCTGGTTCGTCACGAGCAAGCGGCTACCCATATGGCTGACGGCTACGCCCGTGCCACCGGTAAAGCCGGTGTGGTACTGGTGACGTCCGGTCCTGGCGCTACAAACGCCATCACCGGTATTGCCACCGCCTACATGGACTCCATTCCGATGGTGGTTATTTCCGGCCAGGTGCCGAGCACCATGGTCGGTACCGACGCCTTCCAGGAAACCGACATGATCGGTATTTCCCGGCCGATCGTGAAGCACAGCTTCATGATCAAGCATGCGTCGGAAATCCCGGAAGTCATGAAGAAAGCTTTCTACCTGGCGCAATCCGGTCGTCCTGGTCCGGTCGTTGTCGATATCCCGAAAGACATGACCAACCCGGCCGAGAAGTTCGAATACGTCTTCCCGAAAAAAGCCAAGTTGCGCTCCTACAGCCCGGCCGTTCGCGGTCACTCCGGGCAAATCCGCAAGGCGGCAGAAATGCTCCTGGCGGCCAAGCGCCCTGTGCTGTACTCGGGCGGTGGCGTGATTCTCGGTGGTGGCTCCGCGCCGCTGACCGAGCTGGCGAAAATGCTTAACCTGCCAGTGACCAATACCCTGATGGGCCTGGGCGGTTTCCCTGGTACGGATCGTCAGTTCATCGGCATGCTGGGCATGCACGGCAGCTACACCGCCAACCTGGCGATGCACCACGCTGACGTGATCCTGGCTGTCGGCGCACGGTTTGACGACCGCGTGATCAACGGCGCCTCCAAGTTCTGCCCGAATGCCAAGATCATTCACATCGACATCGACCCGGCTTCGATTTCCAAGACCATCAAGGCCGATGTGCCAATCGTTGGTCCGGTCGAGAGCGTCCTGACCGAAATGGTCGCGATCCTCAAGGAAATCGGCGAGACCCCGAACAAGGAGTCCGTTGCCAGCTGGTGGAAGCAGATCGACGAGTGGCGCGGTGATCTTGGCCTGTTCCCTTATGACAAGGGTGACGGCAGCGTCATCAAGCCGCAGGCCGTGATCGAGACCCTTTGCGAAGTGACCAAGGGCAATGCCTTTGTTGCTTCTGACGTGGGTCAGCATCAGATGTTCGCGGCGCAGTACTACAAGTTCAACAAGCCGAACCGCTGGATCAACTCCGGCGGCCTGGGCACCATGGGCTTCGGTTTTCCGGCGGCCATGGGCATCAAGTTGAGCTTTCCGGATGATGACGTCGCCTGCGTAACGGGCGAGGGCAGCATCCAGATGAACATTCAGGAGTTGTCGACCTGCCTGCAATACGGTTTGCCGGTAAAGATCGTCATCCTGAACAACGGTGTACTGGGCATGGTTCGCCAGTGGCAGGACATGAGCTATGGCAGCCGCCACTCTCACTCCTACATGGAATCGCTGCCTGATTTCGTCAAGCTGGCAGAGGCTTATGGTCACGTTGGCGTGCGCATCACCGATTCGAAAGATTTGAAGTCGAAGATGGAAGAAGCGTTTGCCATGAAGGATCGCCTGGTAGTGATCGATATTTCGGTCGACACCAGCGAGCACGTCTACCCGATGCAGATCAAAGACGGCTCCATGCGCGATATGTGGCTGAGCAAGACGGAGCGTACTTAATCATGCGGCACATTATTTCCTTGCTTCTGGAAAACGAACCGGGCGCTTTGTCTCGTGTGGTTGGTCTGTTCTCGCAGCGCAACTACAACATCGAAAGCCTGACCGTGGCACCAACCGAAGACCCGACCCTGTCGCGTCTGACGTTGACCACTGTCGGTCACGATGAGGTCATTGAGCAGATCACCAAGAACCTCAACAAACTGATCGAAGTAGTCAAACTGGTCGACCTGTCGGAAAGCGCGCACATCGAGCGTGAGCTGATGCTGGTCAAGGTCAAGGCTACCGGTGCCCAGCGCGCCGAGATCAAACGCACCACCGATATTTATCGTGGACAGATCGTCGATGTCAGTGCCAGCGTGTATACCGTTCAATTGACCGGTACCAGCGACAAGCTCGACAGCTTCATTCAGTCCATTGGCACCGCCTCGATTCTGGAGACCGTCCGCAGTGGCGTCACCGGTATTGCCCGCGGCGACAAAGTACTCAGCATCTAAACCAAATTAGCGAATGGCCTGAACGGCCTGATATAGGGGAAATTCATGAAAGTTTTCTACGATAAAGACTGCGACCTGTCGATCATCCAGGGCAAGAAAGTTGCCATCATCGGTTACGGTTCCCAAGGCCACGCTCAGGCGTGCAACCTGAAAGACTCCGGCGTTGACGTTACCGTTGGCCTGCGTAAAGGTTCGGCCACCGTTGCCAAGGCTGAAGCTCATGGCCTGAAAGTGACTGACGTTGCTTCCGCTGTTGCAGCTGCCGACCTGGTCATGATCCTGACCCCGGACGAGTTCCAGTCCTCCCTGTACAAGAACGAAATCGAACCGAACATCAAGAAGGGCGCTACCCTGGCCTTCTCCCACGGTTTCGCGATCCACTACAACCAGGTAGTGCCACGCGCTGACCTCGACGTGATCATGATCGCGCCGAAGGCTCCAGGTCACACCGTACGTTCCGAATTCGTGAAAGGCGGCGGTATCCCTGACCTGATCGCTATCTACCAGGATGCTTCGGGCAACGCCAAAAACGTTGCACTGTCCTACGCCGCTGGCGTTGGTGGCGGTCGTACCGGCATCATCGAAACCACCTTCAAGGACGAGACTGAAACCGACCTGTTCGGCGAACAAGCCGTTCTGTGCGGCGGTACCGTTGAACTGGTTAAAGCCGGTTTCGAAACCCTGGTTGAAGCTGGCTACGCGCCGGAAATGGCCTACTTCGAATGCTTGCACGAACTGAAGCTGATCGTTGACCTCATGTACGAAGGCGGTATCGCCAACATGAACTACTCGATCTCCAACAACGCCGAATACGGCGAGTACGTGACTGGCCCGGAAGTCATCAACGCCGAATCCCGTCAGGCCATGCGCAATGCCCTGAAACGCATTCAGGACGGCGAATACGCCAAGATGTTCATCAGCGAAGGCGCTACCGGCTATCCTTCGATGACCGCCAAGCGTCGTAACAACGCCGCTCACGGTATCGAGATCATCGGCGAGCAACTGCGCTCCATGATGCCGTGGATCGGTGCCAACAAGATCGTCGACAAAGCCAAAAACTAAGTCTGACACTTGTACGAAAAACGCGGCTTAGGCCGCGTTTTTTCGTTTGGATCGCCGGTTCTGGTATAAAGCTGCATCGTTTGCGATGCGAACCGCTGTCGCAGACACCTGTCGAAACTTTCCACCCCGTTGCAAGGTATTGTCCATGAGCGAACGTCCCGAAGAGCCAAACCAGGCCTCTGACGCCGAAAGCCTGCTGCCCATCGATGAACATATCGAAGAAGGGCACGACGCTG
>NZ_RCOE01000188.1:0-1138 GCF_004321495.1 Pseudomonas sp. Sample_10 | reverse complement strand
CGCTGCCCAACACCCAGTTCACCCGCGACACCACCTGCTGGATCTACGGTGGCGTCACCCTCAACCCTATGTACTGGCCGGCGCGTCGCCAGGAAACCCTGTTGACCACCGCCATCTACAAATTCCATCCGCAGTTCACCAACGCCGAATTCGAAATCTGGTATGGCGACCCGGACAAGGACCACGGCAGTTCCACCCTCGAAGGCGGCGACGTGATGCCGATCGGCAACGGCGTGGTGTTGATCGGCATGGGCGAACGCTCATCCCGCCAGGCCATCGGCCAACTGGCGGTCAACCTGTTCAAGAACAAAGCCGTCGAGAAGGTCATCGTCGCCGGCCTGCCGAAATCCCGCGCGGCGATGCACCTGGACACCGTGTTCAGTTTCTGCGACCGCGATGTGGTGACGATCTTCCCGGAAGTGGTGAACCAGATTGTTGCCTTCACCCTTCGCCCCGACGAAAGCAAACCGGGCGGCATCGACATCCGTCGCGAAGAAACCAACTTCCTCGACACCGTGGCCAAGGCCCTCAACCTCAAGGCCCTGCGCGTCGTCGAAACCGGCGGCAACAGCTTCGCCGCCGAACGCGAGCAATGGGATGACGGCAACAACGTGGTGGCCGTGGAACCGGGGGTGGTCATCGGCTACGACCGCAATACCTACACCAATACTCTGCTGCGCAAGGCCGGGGTGGAAGTGATCACCATCAGCGCCGGCGAACTCGGACGCGGTCGCGGCGGCGGCCACTGCATGACCTGCCCGATCATCCGCGATCCGATCGACTACTAACCTATTAACTTCGGCCCGCACTTACCGAGTGTGGGCCGAAGGGATAACCGACACCTTAGGAGATCCAAAATGGCGTTCAATATTCATAACCGCAATCTGCTGAGCCTGGAACACCACACCCCTCGCGAATTGCGTTACCTGCTCGACCTGTCCCGCGACCTCAAGCGCGCCAAATACACCGGCACCGAACAGCAGCACCTCAAGGGCAACAACATCGCGCTGATCTTCGAAAAAACCTCGACCCGCACCCGCTGTGCGTTCGAAGTCGCGGCCTATGACCAAGGTGCCAACGTCACCTACATCGATCCCAACTCTTCGCAGATCGGCCACAAGGAAAGCATGAAGGACAC